>JAHRWI010000067.1 GCA_019090225.1 Porticoccaceae bacterium | reverse complement strand
GCCAGTTCGCAGGCGCTATCTTCAAGATGTCGATCAAATATCCAGGCGTTACCGGCATCATTGAGGCAGTTTGTTAGTGCGCTCATCATGGTGTCGATGGCTTCGTCTGGGTCTGTAAATCCCTGTTCCTGAGTCTGCCTTTGCCAGAATTGTTTTTGCTGAGCTATTCGATTTGTATCCCAGCACTCAAGACCGTCGGCGACCAGGTATTGCAAGGTGCGATGGAAGAGTATGCCGGTTTGGCGGGCGTCGTTAGGCTCGTCCCCTGGCTTGCTATTCGACTCGCTATCAGACTCGCTACTCACGGGGTCATCATCCGGGTAAGGAGTATCTGGGCTTGCTCCCTCAAGTAAAGGCAGATCGTCCTGGATCAGCTGATTAGCAAGTTGTACCGCTTGGGTATTATAAGCAGAGCCATGGTAGGCAGGGCGTCGCCAATCCGGTGCTAAGCGCGACTGGAAGCGATGACTATTATCGATATCGTTTTCAGTGCTGGTGTCTTTCTCTATAGTGCCAATGCCTTCCTCTATAGAGATAGACGCTAGATCGGCTTGTCCAGCATGGCGAGTAATCTGGCAGTCAGGGCCAGGGTCTTCCAGTTCCAGTTTTAGCGTTGGCCATAGAGCTGCCAACAAGCTATTACCTGCCGGATCTTTGTCCGCTTGTTTGAAGAGCAAATGTAAGTGTTTGATCGCGCGAGTGCAGGCGACGTAAATCACCCGAGTATTTTCAAGGCGACCTTTCAGCGATTCTTCGCGTTTTAAATGCTCGTAGGTTTGATCTTTATCGCCGCCCAGTTTTTGGGGTGGTGATAGCAGAAGCTGAGTCCGGCCATTAGCGGCGACCCGCTCTCGCCAAAGTAATAGCTCGGCATCATTACTTCGGGTTCGGCGATCCAGGCCGGGTAGAATCACAGTATCAAACTCCAGACCTTTGGCTTTGTGGATGGTCATGATTTGTATAGGCGGCGGCGTACCTTCCCCAGCGCTAATGATTAACGGCGCTGGTTCTGCATAAAGATTATCGACCGCGGATTCAAATGCTGACCAGTCGCTGAGGCTAGAGGCATCCTGAGCATGGCTTTCGAGTAAGTCCCAGTATTGGCGGCACTGCCCCAGGCTTTGTTCATCGACCAGGGCCGCTGCTCCGCCCAAATCAATCCACAGGCCTTCGAGCCAAACCCGCATAGGTTTTCTATAACGTTGCTGCCAGGCTTTGGCCAGTGTCGCGGCAACGCGCTTAAGAATCTGCCGTCCTTCATCACTTAAAGACTCAATATCAGCATAGGCGAATACCTGTTGCAGTAATAAGGGATACTGCTCGCCGGTCAGGGTCGGGTTATTCGGCACGTTTGTGCTGCTTACACAGAGCAGATCATCCAGACTTAAACCACACCAGGGGCTACGTAAAATAGCTAACCAGGCGATGCGGTCAGCGGGATTAAGCATAGCGCGGGTCAGTGATAACAAGTCAATAACCGGCATGCAGCTGGCTAGGGGATCGATATCGGTAGCCTGCCAGGCAAGCCCGTGTTCTCGAAGGGCAGGCAGAATCTCCCTGAGATGAGCGCGGCCCCGCACCAATATGGCGATAGATGCGCTTGGGTTTTCAGCCCTGCTGCCGACTACTTTTTGTGCGACCTGCTCAGCTTCGAGCAATCGCTCAGGGTCATCCTCAAAAATATCTAGATGGACAGCCGGGCCTGCTATAGCAGCTTTAAACGGCTCTGAGGGCGTATAGGGCACAGCACCGCGACCGGTATTGGCAAGGGCAGGAAAAGCGCCGCTAAACAGCCGGTTTACCCATCCAATAATATTGGCCTGGGAGCGAAAATTAACATTCAGGTCGAGGGCTTCAAGTTTTATCTCGCCGAGGGGATGCTCGCGAACATCCATAAATAAACCGACGTTGGCATTGCGAAAACCATAGAGCGACTGCATACCATCGCCGACAAAGAACAGGGTGCGACCATCGTTATTTTGCCAGCCAGCGGTAAGGCGGCGCAGAATATCGAAATGTACAGAAGATGTATCCTGAAATTCATCGACCAGAATGTGATTAATCTTATTATCCAGGCGCAGGGTTAAATCGGTGGGATTGTCTTCGTCACCCAGAGCAGTCAGCGCCGCGAGGGTAATCTCGGTGTAGTCACAGACGTTCTCGCTGCGAAAAATCAAATTCAAGCGGGCGCTGAGTTGGGGCAAAGTATTGGTCAGGGCTTCGAGCACCTGCCATTGCTCCGTTCCGAATTGAGCAGCGGGCAAATAGCGGATGTCGTTGAGTGTTTCTAGCAGCCCGACCTGTTGCTGACACCACCCGGAGACTTCGGCCCAGGTTTTTTTTCGAGCATCGGCGAGATCCGGGTGAAGACTGTCTTTTTTGGTGGGAAAGCCCGCTTTCTTGTTAATGGTTTTTCGCCAGCCGCCGCTTTTGGTGAGCAATAAATCAGCCAGCCCAAACCAGCGGGGGAGCTCTGCAATAGCATCGCTGGGCAGATCCTCCATACCCAGGCATTGGGCCAGGTCGGATTCCGGCGTGTTGCTTTCCAGGTGTTGAGCGGCATAGTCTGCCAGCATGGCGAGATCACTGGCCCGGGGTGCCAGGTGCTCTGTAGCTTCATAAAGGGTTTCTTCAATCAAACTTTGTGCGCCTTGCTCAAGGTTATATTTAACGCTGTCGCCCGGTGACCGCAGGCTGGAAAAAATATGCGGTAGCCACTGTTCACGTTTGCTGAGCAGTCTTAATAACAAACCTTCAAGGCGGGCTATGTCGTTATCCAAATGAATCAACAGAGCGCTGAGTGAATCACCCAGGGTCGAGTTTGATTCTAGCTCGCCTAATAAATCATGGATGGCCAGACGATAGAACTTATCGGGATTATCGACCGGTTCCGGCAAATCACCAAAGCCCGATTCGAGCACCAGTTGGCTGGCCAGATTGCGACAAAAACTATCGATAGTGAGGATGCGCAGGCGATTTGGCGCGGCGATAAGTTGCCAGTTTTGTGCTTTGTCTCGGGCCAATACGCGGCGAGCAAGGCTCCAGGTGGCCTGTTCATAGGCATCGGCTGGTTCAGGATTATTTTCGGCTTTCACCAAGGCATCAATCAGGCGATGACGCATTTCACCGGCTGCCTTGCGGGTAAAGGTCATACACAGAATTTCTTCTGGTGCCTCGACCTCAGCCAACAGACATAAAATTCGTTGAGTTAGCAGCCCGGTTTTACCGGAACCGGCGGGCGCTGCCACGGCGAAGGACTGGCTGGTATCCAGAGCTTGGGCACGAGCTTGATGATCTGCCAGTTTAGTCATTGGCGCTGCCTGTTTCCAGGCTCGTTTCTAAGCTTGTTTCAGCATCATTACCAGCGGCTATTTCAAGCCAGCGATTAAGGGGTAGTAAATGGCTTTGATAGGTAGCGGCGGTACTGGAATAAAACACCATGTCTGCATCCCCCTGACAAAATTCTGCTGCTAGACCCTCCAGACGTTGCCGCCACAATGCCAAAGTATCCGGCCAGTTGTTTTCTAGACCGGCGGCTTCCAGGTCGCTTAGACCCGGTGCCAGATCAGCCTGGCTAGTCAGGCCTTTTAGGCCAACACCCTTGCTGGCAGAGACCTGCGCAAAACACAGCGAGGTGAGGGTTTGATCGGTGGCCAAAGCGTAAAGCAATAGTTGTGGCTCTTCAGGGCGTTCATCGGCAAAGCCTTTAATGCTGGCGCTGCCGGTTTTGTAGTCGATCAACATGATGCTGCCGTCTTTAAGCTTGTCTATACGGTCGATACGCAGGGACAGATTTAACTCACCTAACTGGAAGGTGATTTTTTCCTCTCGCCCAGCGACGCTAAAAGTACTCCGTGACTGCTCGATGTCTAACCAGCTTGATAACAGTTTGTGCAAGCGTTGGCTTTCGATAGCGAAAAAACGAGGCCCGAATAAATCCGGGCGATCTGTTTTCGCCTGGCTCATTGCGGTGTTGATGCTTTGTGCAAGCAAGGCATCTCTGGCTGCGGAATCCATCTTGTGTAAGGTGGTGGAGTCCTGGCAATCGGCCCAGAACAATTCCATAGTGTGGTGTACCAGGTTGCCTCGCTCCATAGCGGTAAAACCGAATGCGGGTTCGGGTAGGGCCTCGGCACCCAAACGCCAGATGGCAAAGGCGTTAAAGGGGCAGCGGGCCTGATCTCTCAAAATCGCGCTACCGCCTCTGATGGGCAGTTTTTCAAGAATCAATGGCGGAGCCTGATCGATAGAGATTTGCTGTAGCGCAGGTTTATCGAGTTCCTTTAACAAGGGGTGGCCGGTAGGTGGATGTGTATCCAGGCTGGCAAAGTCGCCAACGAGTAAGCGGCTGATTTGACGTTCGCTATCGCCGTCTCTCAAGCCATAACTAAAGACGATTTTCTGACAATGGTTTTCAAAATCTTTCAGCAATTGCCGGGCAATACTGAGTTCTGTCTCAGCACTGCTGCGTGGCATTTTTTGGAGTCGTTGCAGGGATACTGGCAGTAAGGGGTTGTAGTCCGGCGACTGGGGCCACTGGCCATCGTGCATCTCGGCCAGCCATAGACTGTCAAAGTGTAGTCCGGCGGCCTCTAATAAACCTAGCACCTGCACCGGGGAATCACTGCCTTCGGCCTGGAAAATTCGGCCTCGGCAAATCCGCGTTAGCTGGGTGAGGGCGGTAAGGTTATCTACCGGATCGATGGCGCTATCCAGGCCGGCGAACTCTTCCAGAACATCAAGCCACAATTGCTGCTGCTGATATTCGATACTGTCCAGAGTGCGGGTGCCCGGCCAGCCGAGGATTTTTAAGCGGCTTGAAAATTCTTCTGCCCAGAAGGAAAAGCTTTTTTGCGTGCTTCGGGTTTCTGCGCTGGCATGTTTGCCCTGTCGCCGACAGCGGTCTTCAAATTGTTGAAGAACCTGTGATAGCGATTTGAATGTCGATTGAGGTAGAGAGACGCGGACGTTTTTGTCGCCATTTTTGTCGTCATTCGTACCTGATGAAATGGATGCCCTATCCTCGGCACGCTTCATACAAAAGCGCAGATCGGCACTGCCGGGTTGCAATTTATAGCCTTTGCGCAGCAGCAGCTGGCACTGGGCTCTGGCAATTTGCTCATTGGCTGCATCGCCCCAAAATGGATCGTTGAGCAGGGCGTAATAAAACTCCAGGGGCTGGGGTGATCGGTGTAGTTGCAGTAAATGTAACGCACTGCTAATCAGCGCCGTGTCGCTCAGGGCGATGCCCGCAGAAATATTAACAGGCGGCAGGCCGTGGGGCGCGCCGGGCAGGCAGTATTCTGGCGTAAAGACTTCGCGAAAAATCCTGTCGATACGATGCCGCTGGTTGGCGAGGTTTGGGAAGACAATACCGACCCGTTGATCTGGCTGCGTGTCTATAGTGCTCTTTGCCCACTGCGCGGCCTGGCTTATTTCATCGCTATCATTGGCGGCGATACAGATGTGTTTCGCGATGGTTTTTTCAGCCTCACGCCAATAAATGCTTTCTGAAAAAGCAGCTTCAATAATGTTTTGAAAAAGCGGTGCCGGTTCGGTGTTAAAACCCACCAGTACAACTCGTCCACCCTTAGACAGAAAGGCCTGCTGAAAAGCCTGCCAAACAAAACTCTGAGCTTGTGCTGGGGTGAGTAGTTGTTTGTTGGCTAGCAGGGTGGAAAATTCCCGATACCAGCGGAGTAAATGCTGACTGGCCTCGTGAGCACTTTGAGTGACTTCGGCCAGTGGTACCTGCCAGCGCTCCAGATTTTGCAATGCGCTTTGAGCGAGTCGTGAAAATACCGAACCTTCGATACCAATAGGCTTATCTGAGTCATTATCGATCACCTGTTCCCAGATCAGCCGCTCTGCATGGGGGTTGATTATGCTATGGGTGAAACAGTCTGGATAAGCGCGATCCTGCAATTCCTGCCAGCATTCGAGCAGCCAGGTGTCGAGGGTTTGCACCGGCGCCTGTCGCCAGGCTTGCAGGCCCTGCTGATAACAATGCTGCCCCCAGGCGCTGGTGATCTGCCGTGCCAGGCGTCGGTTGGGGACTAATATTTGAGTGTGTGCTTCCAGCTCATTGATCAGACCTTCAATATCAAAAAGCGGATTTGTCATGGAGAGGCTCATTTTAACCCTTCAAATAAAGCAATATCTTCACAAAAGGCAATATTGTCGCAGCCGAATTTGAGCAGCGCTCCACGGAGTGAGTTAATTTCGTCGCTGGCTTTGGTGAATATGGCTTTGGTAGAAAGAGCTGGGGTAGATATCTTGTTGGAGAGCGCTTGATTGACAGGGTTTTGGGCGATTAACGATTCCACCCGTCTGGCGATAGCTTCGCCCGAATCAATCCAGTTGACCGAGCGTGGCGAGGCATCTTTAAGTTCCTGCGCAATTAGCGGGAAGTGTGTACAGGCCAGCACGATAGTATCCAGCTTATCGGCCGCAAACAGCGGCGCTAATATTCCCCCTAGCTCACTTTTATCCGGTGAATTGCCGCGCAGGGCTTGCTCAGCAATTTCCACCAGGCGGGAGGAACCGACTTTGACGATTTCACAGTCACTGGCAAACTGCTTAATAAGCGTTTGAGTATAGTCTCGATTAACCGTACCCGGTGTAGCCAGTAGCCCAATAACGCCGGTGCGGGATAATGCAACGGCTGGTTTTATAGCCGGAACCACACCGACCACGGGGGCTTTAAAGTGATCGCGAATACTTGGTAAAACCACGGTGCTGGCTGTGTTGCAGGCAACTACGATGATGTCTGGCTCGACCTCTTTGATTAGCCTTTTAAGCACAGCATCGACTCGCTCAACAAGATAAGCCTGACTTTTTACGCCGTATGGGAAAGCCGCGTTATCGGAAGCATAGACAAATTCACAGCCGCCGAGCCTTTGCTTGAGGGCATCGAGAATACTGAGTCCGCCGACGCCGGAGTCGAAAACGAGGATGCGAGGTGCTGGTGTCATGACAGGGATTTTACCTTATGCCAGCCGCGGGAGCTGTTAAAATACCGGCGAGTAGTGAAATTTAGCTAATCCCATCTCG
>JAHRWI010000066.1 GCA_019090225.1 Porticoccaceae bacterium | reverse complement strand
GCCACGGATGTCGTAACAAACGCTATCTAATTTGGTAGACTTTTGAACTGGTTGCATAAAAAATAGACTTCCTGGAAAAATGATGTCGACGAACAGGCTAAATGAACAAGTCATTATTGATAAACAAGCCCTATTGTACCGCAAATAAATCGGTGCAAAATCCAAATACCTGAGCAGAAACTGGAGAAATAATGAACGATTCAAAAAAGAAAGATGATGATCAATGGCGTGAAAAGTTAACGGCCCAGCAGTACCAGGTGTGTCGTAACAAAGGCACCGAGCCACCGTTTACTGGCGAATATAATGATGAAAAAAGAGCTGGGGAGTATCTGTGTGCCTGCTGCGAAACCAAACTCTTTGAATCCGACAGCAAATATGACTCAGGTAGCGGCTGGCCGAGTTTTTACGCGGCGGCTGACACTAGCTGTATAGATGAAGAGACCGACGGCACGCTGGGCATGGAACGTACTGAAATCATGTGTTCACAGTGCGGCAGCCATTTAGGTCATGTCTTTGCCGATGGCCCCCAGCCGACGGGTATGCGTTATTGCGTCAATTCTTTGTCTTTAAAATTTGAAGAGCAGGAATAAAACCACTTATAGCTCTACGATAGCAGCGTTCTGAGTAATTCCTGATCTGTGCGTAAGCCCTGCTCGGTGAGTAAGACTTGCGCATTCCAATAAAAATAAAGGCTGAACCATGTTGAAATTTACGGCTTCGTTTGCACTCATCATGGTGATCGGTGGGGTATTCACATTGCGACTTGGCCTTTTGCCTTTCGAAGTTGCTTTCTATGGCTTTGGTTTCGGCTTAGTCATTAGCAGCTTAGTTACGCTTATCGCGACAGGTACTGTGTTTAGGCGTCTGGCGAGAAAAGAAACTGTAGGGCAGGTGCTTATTATCGCCCTTGTCGCCGCTATACCCCTGTCAGGTGTACTCAGCACAGTCGGCATAGCAGGCTTTCAAGCCCCGGCGATTCACGACATAACGACGGATATCAACGACCCGCCTGTGTTTAGTTTTGCCCAGGCCCATCGAAAACCCGGTGAAAATAGCCTTGAACACGGTGGTAAGGAATTAATCGCGCTTCAAACCAAAGCCTACCCGCACATTAAAACCATCTATTTACCGGGTACTCAGGAGCAGGGCATGACAGCAGTGCACACCGTGATTGATGCTCTGGGTTGGCAGGTGCTGGGTGAAGATAAAACTCAAGGCCATATAGAGGCGGCTGATGTTACGCCTGTTATGGGCTTCCCCGATGATATTGTCATACGTGTTCGGCCGCTAAATGAAGGTGTACTGATCGATCTGCGCTCTGTATCTAGAGTAGGGATCAGTGATCTCGGCGCTAATGCCAAACGCATCGAAGGCTTTGTTAAAGAGCTCAAAATTCACTATTAGTTAACTATGATTGGGTCTCCATTAAATAAGGCCCATTAGATACGATCAATTAAATACTACCCAGCGATTCACCAGGGTGAAAAAAAGGATAACAAGATGACTGACGTCGAAGTAATGCACGGTAAATTAAAAGGTTCTGAAAAAGACGGTATATACGTTTTTAAGGGCATTCCCTACGCATTTCCTCCTATGGGCGAATTCCGCTGGCAGCCGCCCCAGGATCCCTGGCCCTGGACTGGCATTCTTGATGCCAGTGAATTTGGTAAGTGGGCACCACAAAACAAATCCGCCATGGATGCCATCATGGGCGCAGAAGAGGGCGAGCAGAGTGAAGGCTGCTTAACCCTTAACGTTTGGACACCCGGCATGGATAGCGCTAAACGTCCGGTTATGGTCTGGATACATGGCGGGGGCTTTACCATTGGCTCCGGTGCACAGGGCGTTTACGAAGGTAAAACGCTGGCTCGCCATGGCGACGTGGTAATTGTCACGATCAATTATCGGCTCGGTATCTTCGGCTTTGCCAACCTGAAGGAAGCCACCGGCGGTAGAATTCCTGCCACCGGCAACGAAGGACTTCAGGACCAGGCCAAAGCCCTTGAATGGGTGCAGGACAATATCGATCTCTTCGGCGGCGATCCCAATAACGTCACTATATTTGGCGAATCCGCCGGGGGTATGAGCACTGGTGGATTACTCGCGCTACCCGATGCAAAGGGTTTATTCCACAAAGCTATCCCCCAGTCTGGTTCCTGTCATACCGCAGCGAATATGGAAACCGGTGCATTAGTGGGGGAAGCGATCATGAAAGCCACCGGCCTTGATGCCGAAGGCTTAAGCAGCGCCAGTGTCGAAGTGCTATTGCGGGCACAGCGACATATCGAAGGCAACAAAGTGGAAGGCTACCCGCTATCGAAACTCGGCAGCCTGCCATTCCGACCGGTGATTGACGGCTCCGTACTACCGGACTTACCGATCAACAGTGTCCGAGCGGGCGGGGCAGCGAATATTCCCATTATGGCTGGCAGCACGGCGGACGAATGGCGGCTCTTTGGCGCGCTATCACCGGCCATCAAAGGCTTGACTGAAGAGACTATGAATACCCGGCTGGGATATCTTATTGGTGAAGCCCATATCCCCGGCTTGGTAGGTGCTTATAAAGAAGGCCTGGCTGGCCGGTGTATAGAACCTACACCACCGGAAGTGTTTATGGCCATCCAGACTGATCGTATATTCCGCATCCCGGCGATTCGACTATTAGAAGGCCAGCGACCCCACAATGAAAATGTTTTCACCTATATTTTTGATTGGAAGTCTCCTGCAGCTCGAGGCGCACTAGGCGCAACCCATGCTGTAGAGCTCGCTTATGTATTTGGTACCCACACTAAACCTGGTGCCGAGAAATTTTACGGCAGTGGCCCGGCCGCAGCTACGTTAGCTAGTGCGACTATGGATGCCTGGTCGACCTTCGCTCGCGATGGCAGTCCCGGTTGGGAAAGTTACGATGCGGACACCCGAGCAACACGGATCATGGGTGAAAACTGTCGAACCGAAAATGCGCCACTGGAATTAGAACGCGCTGCCTGGGATGAAGTTCCAGATGATTATCTTGGCTCGCTTTAATAAACCTTGCCTGAAATAAAAAGTCGGATTGGGTTTTGCCAACTTTCCGGCCTGGTTACAAGCTGTTTATTTGGATGTTGGTAAACCCGCTGCTAAGCGCTCTGTATATTAATAATAAAAACCTGGGGCAGGGTTTTATGAGCAGTTTTGGAAACAAAACTGTCGTTATTACCGGCGGCGCAGGAGGCATAGGCTTGGCGGTAGGAAAACTATTAGCAGGCGATGGCGCCGAAAGTTTTATGGCCGACCTCCAGGAAGAGGCATTGCAAACAGCTGTCAACTCTATAGGAGGGAGCAAGCGAGTTAGTTATCAGGTGGCCGATGTGACTCGACCTGAAGAGGTTAAGAATTACCTTGCTGGCGTTATTGAGCGCTATGGTGTCATCAATTGTTTTTTGAATAACGCGGATGCGCTGGTGCCACTGAGGACTGGTCTAGCCAGTTGTAGTCATTACAGCTTAAATAGCAGCTTAAATATTTTTCGAGCCGATGACGCCGTTTTTCTCTAGTTCGGTAATCTGATGATCGGAATAGTGTAATTTCTCGCTGAGGATTTCATGATTACATTGCCCAAGAAACCCGGCCTGTAAATCCAGGGGTTCCGGGAACTGGCTGAACCGTAGGGGATTATTAGGGATCTTCAGCTGACCAAATACCGGGTCTGACACGGTGCGTACCGTACCTCGGGCTTTCATGTGGGGGTGTTCGATCACTTCCGGTATCGATAAAATGGGTGCGCTGGGGACATGATGTTCCTGGAGCAGACGCACCGCTTCATCCGCATCGCCAATATTGTCGAGCCATGTCTGGATGGCGGCATTCACCTCTTCACGGTTTTCGCCACGACTCATAATATCGGTATATCGGGGGTCTTCGAGCATATCTGGCCGGTCGATAAGTTTTACCAGGCGTAGCCACTGATCGCGATTGGCGATTAGAAAAATATATTTATCATTACAGCGAAAAACGCCAAAGGGCGATAGCAGCGGGTGTTGTGTGCCGCTTCGGGTCAGCGCCATTCCACCTTTGGAGCCATCAAATACTTCGACTCCCATTTCGTGGTAGCTAAACAGTACGTCGACGAGAGAAATATCAATGTATTGACCACCGCCGCCCCGAAATTTATGGAACAGTGCAGAAATAATGGCTGCATAGGCATGGGTGCCGGTTGAGACATCACCAAAGGCCAGGTCGGCAAAAATGGGGCTACCGCCTGGTTCACCGTTCATATCCAACAAGCCAGCATAGGACTGGCCGATAAAATCGTAGCCGGGCAGGTCTGACAGGGGCCCGGTTTGTCCAAAGCAGGAAATCGAGCACATGATCAGTTCGGGGTTTAATTTACGCAGGGTCTCCCAATCCAGCTTGAGGCGCTGCATAACACCCGGCGCAAAATTCTCTATGACCACGTCAGCCTGTTTGACCAGCTCGTAGCAAATATTTTTACCCTCCTGGGTGCTGAGGTCCAGGCAGAGGTTTTTCTTGCCAATATTATGTTGCACAAAACAGCCGCTGCGGCCATCTTTGTGGAAGGGCAGCCCGCGAGCGGGATCGCCAGTCAAAGGTTCGACTTTGATGACTTCAGCGCCATGTTCTGCCATTAGACGGGTAGCATGAGGCCCGGCGACAATGTGGGTAAAGTCCAGCACCTTGATGCCGTCTAACATCGGCGTTTGAGTCATGGTTCACTCCCGGATGTATATTTCCAGTTTTAGTTATGTCAGTGGCTACTGACTCATCACAGATCGTATTGGCATCCGATCATTCTAGATATTCTTTGAGCCGATAACGCCGGTATTTTCCAGTTCATTTATTTGCTGCTCGTCGTAACCGAGCCGCTCCCGGAGAACTTCATGGTTGTATTGACCGAGCATGCCTGCCTGGAGGTCGGGACTGTCCGGGAATTGTGAGAAGCGCATCGGCGTGCGTGGAATTTTAACTGTGCCGAAGACCGGATCTGAGACGGTTCTCACCATGCCTCTTTCTTTGGTGTGCTCAAGCTCCATCACTTGGGGAATGGTCAGGATAGGGGCGGCGGGAATTCTTTTCTCTTGCAGAATCGCCACGGCGGTCTCTACGTCCTCGATGGTATCCAGCCAGGCCTCGATAGCGGCATTGATCTCGTCCGTGTGCTTGCCCCGGCCGCTGACGTCGGCAAGGCGTGGATCGCTGAGCATATCCTCCCGTCCGATAACCTTCATCAGTGAGTCCCAGGAGTGACCGAGGCCGATAATAAAAATATAGCGACCCTTACAAGTGTAAATACCGATCGGCGCAAACAGGGGGTGAGAAGGCCCGGATCGTTCGCAGACAAATTCCCCATCGGTGGTATCGAACAACTGCACGTTCATCTCGTGATAGCTAAACAGTACTTCCATCAAACAGATATCGAGGTATTGTCCGCCGCCCCCGTTCATACGATGAATCAATGCGGTCAAGATGGCGGCGTAGGCGTGGGTGCTGGTGGACAGGTCGCCAAAGGCGTATTCGCCGAAAACCGGAGGTCGGCCGCGCTCGCCGTTCAGATCGATAATGCCCGCGTAGGCCTGGCCAATGTAATCAAAGCCAGGTAGGTGTGACAGCGGGCCGGTCTGACCGAAACAGGAAATCGAGCACATAACCAGATCCGGCTTGAGTTGCCTGAGAGTGTCCCAGTCCAGGTTGTGTTTTTTCATGACTCCCGGGGCGAAGTTTTCCACTACCACGTCAGCCTGCTTGACCAGTTCGTGACAGATTTTCTGGCCCTCGGGTGTCGTAATGTCGATAGCGACAGTTTTTTTGCCGATATTATGTTGCACAAAGTGGGCGCTTCGACCCTCTTTCAAGGTTGGGAAAACGCGGATCATCTCGCCCCCGGTAGGCTCAATTTTAATCACCTCGGCACCGTGTTCGGCCAACATTTTGGTGCAATGTGGGCCAGCAAGTACGTGGGTAAAATCGACCACGGTAAAGTCGTCCAGCATTTTCTTTGTCACTCTAAATCCTCCAATATGCGGCGGCTTTTTAGCCCCGGATTAGTTGTCAAATGGAAATCAGTTTTGCTCAGATATTTTTTGACCCAATAATGCCCTGGGTCTCAAGATTTGCTATTTGTTGTTCAGAGTAGTTGAGTTGTTCGCGGAGTATCTCGTGATTATGTTGTCCCAGCGTGCCGGCCCGCAGGTCGGGGGGCTCCGGGAACTCCGAAAATCTCAGCGGTGTGCGAGGGATTTGTACTTCACCAAAAATGGCGTCGTTTACGGTTCTTACCGTACCCCTGGCCTTGCTATGGGGATGTTCTATGACTTCGGGAATGGTGAGGATTGGCGCGCAGGGCACTCCATGTTCCTGAAGTATTGCCACAGCCTTATCGGCGTCGCCAACCGATTCGAGCCATTCTTCGACAGCTGCGTTTATTTCATCCTTGTGCTGACCCATCCCAATCAGGTCGCTAAAGCGTGGGTCTTTAAGCATGTCTTCTCGCCCCATGGCTTTGGTGAGACCTGCCCATTGATGATTTACGCCAAGCAGGAAAACAAAGCGCTCTCCACACTTGTAGATGCCCACAGGCGCGAGCATGCCATGGTGAGCTCCTGATCGCTTAGCCACCATCTGTCCTTTGGAACTAGTGCAGACCTGCACATTCATTTCGTGATAACTGAACAGAACTTCAACCAGTGAGATATCAATGTATTGACCCTTACCGCCTCGCAAGCGATGCATCAATGCGGTAACGATAGCCCCATAAGCATGAGCCCCGGTGGAAACGTCGCCGAAGGCGTATTCGCCAAATACTGGCGTACGACCCGCTTCGCCGGTCAGGTCGATAATCCCGGCATAGGACTGCCCAATCCAGTCATAACCGGGCAAATGAGACAGTGGGCCGGTTTGACCAAAGCAGGAAATCGAACACATGATTAGATCGGGGTTAATTTCTTTCAATGTCTCCCAGTCCAGATTGTGTTGTTTCATGACGCCGGGAGAAAAGTTTTCCACGACTACATCGGCCTGCTTTATAAGTCCATGGCAAATGTCCTGACCTTCTTTCGTGGAGATATCCATGGCCATAGTTTTCTTGCCGACGTTGTGCTGAATAAAATAGCCGCTACGTTCTTCCCGGTGCATGGGTAACATGCGAGCCAGTTCGCCTCCTAGAGGTTCTATTTTTATCACTTCAGCGCCGTGCTCAGCGAGAATTTTGGTGCAATGTGGTCCAGCGACGACGTGGGTAAAGTCGATGACTTTAAAGCCCTCCAGCATTCGTTGTGTCATAGCAAACTCCTGATTAGATTTTTAAGATAGGGATTCGTTAGTGTTGATTAACGGTTTGCTTGCCTTCTTGCGTTACGGTTTTATTGAGCAAACGCCGCTGTCTTCGAGTATTTGTATTTGTTCGGTGGTGTAAGCGAGCTGTTCGCTCAGAACCTCGTGGTTATGTTCACCTAGTAAGCCTGCTTCGAGTTCAAGGGGTTCAGGGAATAGGGAATAGCGATAAGGTGAGGCAGGTATTTTCAAATCACCAAAGTGCTTGTTTGTTATGGTTTGGACGATGCCACGCTCTATCATATGTGGGTGAGACATCACTTCGGAAACACTTAACACCGGCGCGGCGGGTACATGATTTTCACCAAGGCTGCGTAGTGCTGCGTCTACATCATCAAAGCCGTCAAGCCAAAACTCTATGGCCTCAGTTAATTCAGCGCGGTTTACGTTGCGACTTACCGGATCCGCAAAGCGGGGATCGTCAAGCATATCTTCCCGGTCGATCAGTTTGACCAGGTTTGTCCACTGTTTGCCCAGAGCGATAATAATCAGGTACGCGCCCTTACATTGATAGATTGCCAGAGGTGCAATAAAGGGGTGTTGATGGCCGCTGCGCAGGGGGTTCATCTCACCATTTGATGCGTCGTAAACCTGGACGTTCATGGCGTGATAACTGAACAGGCAATCGAGCAGGGAAATGTCCAGATATTGACCGCCACCGCCATGGAGCTTGTGGAACAAGGCGCTAACAATGGCACCGTAGGCATGGGCGCCCGTAGAAATTTCGCCAAAAGCCATGCCTGACAGGGCAGGGAATCCACCCTCGTCACCGGTCATGCCCATAATGCCGGAATAGGCCTGGCCAATATAATCAAAACAAGGATAAGTGGCTAAGGGGCCAGTCTGTCCCATGCAGGAAACCGAACACATGATGAGTTTGGGGTTAATTGCTTGCAGCGTTTCCCAATCCATATTCAGGCGTTTCATAGTGCCGGGGGTGAAGTTCTCAACAACGATATCGGCATTTTTAATTAAGTCGTGACAAATGCCTTGTGCTTCAGGTTTTTCCAGATCCAGACTCAGGCTCTTTTTGCCGAGGTTATGTTGTACAAAACAGCCACTGGTACCGCCTTTCTGTACCGGCAGTTTTCGTGTCGGGTCGCCGCTGAGGCGTTCAATCTTGATCACTTCAGCACCGTGTTGAGCGAGCAGCCGGGTGCAGTGTGGGCCAGCGACATAGTGGCTAAAGTCGATGACCTTAATGCCGTTTAGTATATGAGTTGGGGGCACTGCACATTCCTTAATGCTAATTTTCATAGCCAATTCTTATAATAATAGTATTTGCCAGTGGCACCTTGGCCAGGCACTACGCTGACCAGGGCCTAGTCAAGCCAAGGTCAGTATATTTATATCTAACAAGAATTAAGTATCTTTTGAACCTATGACACCGGCTCCCGTCAATTCCGCAACTTTTTCAGCACTATAGCCCAGTTGATCCATAAGAATTTGTGCGTTGTGCTCTCCGATACCGCTGGCCTGTAAATTCAGCGGCTCGGGGAATTCTGAAAAGCGCATGGGCGAGGCGGGAATTTTGACCTTACCAAACTTTGGATCATCAATGGTTTGTACGATACCGCGTTGTACCATATGTGGATGCTCCATGACCTCTGGCACATCGAGCACTGGCGCAGCTGGAACATGATTATCCTCGACGAGGATTTTCACGGCTTTGTCTGGATCACCTATTGTGGCGAGCCAGCCTTCAATCGCTTCGCTAATTTCATCGCGGTTTTCGTTGCGGATCACCGGATCAGCAAAACGCGGGTCATCGATCCATTCTTCTTTACCCAGAAGCTTGCACAAATTGACCCACTGAGGGCCAATCGCAACGATGATTAGATAGCGATCGCCACACTTAAACAGGCCCAGTGGGGCGACGAAAGAGTGCTGATGGCCACTGCGCTTGGGCACCAGAGCACCACCGGAAGCGTCATACACCTGGACGTTCATTTCATGGTAACTAAACAGGCAATCAAGCAGGGACATATCGAGATACTGTCCACCGCCGCCATTGGCTTTATGGAACAGGGCGCTGACAATCGCGCCATAGGCATGGGCACCAGTGGAAATATCACCAAAGGCCATGCCAGATAAGGCAGGGGGCCCATCGGCCTGCCCAGTCATACCCATGACGCCCGAGTATGCCTGACCGATGTAGTCAAAACCCGGAAATCTGGCCAGCGGGCCTTCCTGACCCAGGCAAGAGATGGAGCACATCACCAGATCAGGATTGACCTTGCTCAGTGCAGCCCAGTCCATGTTGTATTTGGCCATGACGCCGGGTGTGAAGTTTTCGATGACAACATCTGCATCTTTGATCAGCGAATGACAGATGTCCTGAGCTTCCTGGGTGCGTAAGTCGAGGCCAAGGCAGCGTTTGCCCCGGTTGTGCTGGATATAATAGCCACTGCGATCATTTTTCATTACCGGCAGGTGACGGGAAGAATCGCCATGTAATGCCTCAATCTTAATAACATCGGCGCCAGCTTCGGCCATTAACCGGGTGCAGTGCGGCCCAGCAACATAGTGAGAGAAATCGATTACTTTAACGCCATCCAGAACATGCTTACGTGTCATGAAATACCCCTGTAGGTGGTTGCTTTGCTCTTTTTTTTAATACCAAAATCTTCAATGCGAATTCGATTTTGCTTGTGAGCATTATGGTGTAGTTGGTTTACATAATAACAGCCCGGTTGAGCTTGTCATTAGCTGTGTACACCTATCGAGGTGCTATTTACAAGAGATTCTTGGCGGTGGACTGTATATTTCGACCCCTCTAATAGACCGGGATCAATCCAGGTGCCCGGCAGCTGACTTTGATTTGTGATCTATACGACGAGCACTGCCAACCTACCGGCTGCAGGAGCTGCTGCCTTTAACAGCAGTAGGCATGGACGGTTTTCTGATACACAGGGAGTGGAGCTGGATTAGGCGCGAGGTTTTGATTTATGTCTATCTATATCTCTCTTGCTCTCAGGTAGTATGTAAACAAATTTAATGGCGAGGTGGTGAGGCTTTATGGCAGCAATTTACGGTGATGGCGATGCTTCCTTCCAGGCCGCAGGGGGCCAGGTCGGGATTAGAAAATTGGTGGATCGCTTTTATGATGTCATGGGCGAGCTGCCGCAAGCGCAAGTTATCCGTACCATGCATCCCGGTGATCTGACAGTTTCCAGGGACAAGCTGTTTCGCTTTTTGTGTGGCTGGCTAGGTGGTGAAAAGTTATTCGCACAAAAATATGGGCCGATTATGATTCCTAAAGCCCATGCTCACCTTGATATCAAAGACGCTGAGCGGGATGCCTGGTTGGCCTGCATGCAAATCGCCGTCGATGAACAGAACTACGCGAGTAGTTTTAAGGTCTACTTGATGGAGCAGTTGTTTGTTCCTGCAGAGCGTTGTCGTACCGCCAGCCAAAAACAACGAGGTTTAAGCGTATAAAAACCTTCTGTTTTTATAGTCAGCACGTTTAATCGTAGTCGGCATAGGTCACATATTTAGATTTAATCACACGTCGGGGATATTCAAAGTCCTTGTAAGTTGCTGGATAAGCCAAGATGCGGAGAAGCTCCACGTTTTAACACCGACGATGAACGCATGGAAAATCATCAAGCGATATTGGTTTGCGAATACGGGCTACGGAACATAAGCGCTAATCAGGCGAAGATAAACGCTCAAATAATTGACCGTAACCCTCTATGTGCCCGTCAATATGTTTGGGAAAGGATGTCGGAACATATGCTGGTTTGATGCTAGAGGTATGGGTAGGTGTATTGTCGTAGTCATTTTTATTCAGGTACATCAGCAAATAAATTACAAAAAATAAAGCCGCGCTGGAAATCAAGCCTTGCTTGAATACGCTTGGGCTATAGGTCAACAAGGCCAGGTTAAACCCAATCAGTAAGCCGAAAATTAGTGCGGATAATAACCAGTCTACGATTTCGCCAGCGACAACGCTGGAAAACATGTAGTCGACATAGCCATATATATTTCCAGCCAGGATCAGCAAGCTAAAACAAAAAGCGGTGAAAAATAATTGCGAAAAAAAACTGTGTTCACTTTTTTGAAAGCGGCCGGTTAATGACCAAAGGGAAGCCCAGACTAAGCTGATGCCGACCGGGAAGGCAGCTGTGGCGGCTAACTTTCCCCATTCAATTTCGACCGGTGTTTCAAGGTAGTTTGTCCACAACATCACACCAAATAAAATCGATAGCATGATGCAGCTATACAGTGGTTTCAGTTTTTGGTTGTGAGCCCAGTTGGTAAAAGAAAATTGCCGGGCATCAGGCATGGCGTGGTCTTCGGTATAAAACCTTAGTTGGGTTCTTCCGATGGTGAGCTGGTCGCCGGACGCCAAATTAAAGTTGGGGCTTGTGATGGTTTTGTTGTTGACTAAAATAGGGTTGGTGCTATTTTTATTACTGACAGCCCAGTGACTTTGCTCGTCAGTAGAGAGACGTATTTCTAACTGGTTCGCCTCGACATAGGGGTCCGGCGTGATGATGTCGTTGGAAAAGGCACGGCCTATGCTTAGGCCTGAATGACCAGCCAGATCTGAGAAGCTGAATTTCTGGTATTTTCCGCCGACCTCGACTATTACTGTTGCCATTTTACCGACTCCAGAAACTTGCTATGCAAACCAGCGATATTATCCTGATTTATACCCGCCGCCCTCACCACGATTTTGATAGCATTTTTGTCATCAGTACTTGAATCTGCATACATGGCAATCAGGCCGGTATCGTAGAGGCCGGGGTAGTCAATATATTCCCTGATACAGGTCGTTACCTTCCACGGGTGGGTACCTGTATTGCCGCGTTGATCGAGAATCACGAAGTGGGTAAGGCATTCAAAGCGTGTGGTGTCCTCTTTGTTATTGCCATTGGAAAAAGCCTGCAAGGCGTAGTTATCTTCCAGTAAATAATTGAATTG
>JAHRWI010000065.1 GCA_019090225.1 Porticoccaceae bacterium | reverse complement strand
AGCGTCAGATGTGTATAAGAGACAGTAGTAGGGGAGCCGTACAGGTATAATCCGCGCCCATTGAAGCGTGAACTCCCTCAGTAGGGCTTTTTGATAGTAACGCGCTTGTAGTAATGGATAGTGGTGGTAGCTTTGAGGTTATATCAAATGCGTTAATCAGTAGTTTAGATAGCGTTGGCAACCAGCCCCCGCTACCAATATTGCGCTCGGTGTTTATTGCCCGTTGGCGCAGTGCGTTGAGCCCCTGTTTACAGGGGCTTTTTGTTATTGGATTATTTTTTGCCCAGGAATGAACCCGGGCGAGTGGTCGGCAGGGGTTTTGACAATTGGTGATCCCAGGCTGCACATCTGTTAGTTATGCAAGCAAGAATTAGGCAGGTAAATGTCGGTTTCACGAGAGACATTAGCATCGTTGATTGAGCCGCTTGCTGTGGCGATGGGCCTGGAACTATGGGGCGTGGAATATTTCGCTCGTAGCACAACGAGTGTCTTGAGAGTGTATATCGATCGAGAAGATGGTGTAGGCATAGAAGATTGTCAGCAGTTTAGCCGCCAGCTTGGCTCGATGCTGGATGTGGAAGATCCTGTTCATGGTGAATATACCTTGGAAGTGTCTTCTCCCGGTCTAGATCGACCGCTCTATTCATTGGCTCAATATGGTAAGTATGTTGGCGAGACAATTGATTTGAAATTGCGTTTTCCTTTTGAAGAGAGGCGCAAATTTAAAGGTAAGCTGAAGGCGGTTGAAGCAGGTGATGTTGTTATTGTGGTCGATGATCACGAATATCTGTTTCCATTTGAAGGTATAGAGAAGGCGAGAGTGGTTCCTCGCTTTTAGCCAAAAAATTATGAGGCTTATGGATGGATAACGAAATAATTTTGGTTGCCGAGGCGGTTTCCAACGAAAAGGGCGTAGCAAAAGAAGTCATTTTCGAGGCTATCGAAGAAGCTTTGGCAATGGCGACTAAAAAACGCTATGACGAAGACGCTAATATAACAGTGCTTATCAATCGCGATACCGGTGAATACAAAAGCACTCGTTGGTGGGGTGTTGTTGATGACGATACCTTGGCAGAGTTAGGTACCCAATTCACTCTCGAGGAAGCCCACGAACAAAACCCCGCGCTGGTCGCAGGCGATATCCATGAGGAAGAAGTAGACAACGTCGAATTTGGACGTATCGCTGCACAGGCAGCCAAACAGGTAATCGTTCAGAAAGTCCGTGAAGCTGAGCGCGAGTTGGTGGTTACCAGGTATCGCGACAGAATCGGTGAATTGATAAGTGGCACGGTTAAAAAGGTCACCCGAGAGCACATTATCGTTGAGCTGGGTAACAATGCCGAAGGTTTGATGCCCCGTGAAGAACTGGTGGGCCGGGAAGTATTTCGCGTTAATGATCGAGTTCGCGCCATTTTGTATGAGATTCGAACTGAAGGTCGTGGTCCGCAATTATTGTTGAGCCGTGCCTGTAACGAAATGTTGATAGAATTATTTCGTATAGAAGTCCCGGAAATCGCTGAGCAGGTAATAGAAATCCGAGCCGTTGCACGCGATGTCGATTCAAGAGCCAAAATTGCTGTCAAAACCAACGATGGACGTATCGATCCGATTGGTGCTTGTGTGGGTATGCGCGGCGCCAGGGTACAGGCGGTGTCCAGCGAGCTGGATGGTGAGCGTATCGATATCGTGCTTTGGGACGATAATTTGGCCCAGCTAATGATTAATGCTATGGCGCCGGCCGAAGTTGAGGCCATTATTGTCGATGAAGATAATCACTCTATGGAAGTGGCGGTGGCTCAGGATAATCTTGCTCAGGCCATCGGTAAAAATGGACAAAATGTGCGCCTGGCATCTGAATTGACCGGTTGGCATGTCAATGTCATGACGGTTGAGGACTTCGAAGAAAAACAAAACGAAGAAACCGGCGGTGTAGTCGAGCAATTTATCAACAAACTTGATATCGATGAAGATGTCGCGATCGTTCTGGTTGAGGAAGGCTTCACCACCTTAGAAGAAGTCGCCTATGTGCCCCTCGAAGAATTGGCGAGCATCGAAGGTTTTGATGCAGAAATTGCTGAGGCCTTACGCGCTCGGGCCAAAGATGCCCTGCTGACCCATGCGCTGGCCTCGGAAGAAGAGTTGTCCAATGCCGAGCCAGCTGAAGATTTGTTGACTATGGAAGGCATGGATCAGACCCTAGCCTGTAAATTGGCGGCCGGTGGCATCGTGACAATGGAAGATCTTGCTGAACTATCCGTTGATGACTTGCTTGATATTGAAAATATTGATCCGGAACGTGCAGGTGAGC
Source organism: Porticoccaceae bacterium (assembly GCA_019090225.1). Lineage (GTDB taxonomy): Bacteria > Pseudomonadota > Gammaproteobacteria > Pseudomonadales > Porticoccaceae > HB2-32-21. The sequence continues at coordinate 832 of JAHRWI010000065.1, read as the reverse complement.
TAATTTTGACGGCCCGCGCGCCCTGGTTTGCAGAAGAGTCGCAATAAAACGATTTATGTTGTGTATTGCGAAAGGTAATTAATGAGGAAATCTAATGGCTGAAGTGACCGTGAGCGAATTAGCCGAAACTGTAGGCGCCTCAGTAGAACGCCTACTAGCGCAAATGGAGCAGGCCGGTCTTTCTCATAAAGCCGGTGATGCATCGGTTTCAGACGAAGAAAAGCAGACCCTGTTGGCCTATTTGAAAAGCCTCCATGGTGATCAGTCGAGCGAACCTAAAAAGATCACCCTGCGTCGTAAGAGTATCAGTACTTTAAAAGCAGGGTCCGGGCGCAAATCTGTTAATGTTGAGGTGCGCAAAAAACGCACCTACGTTAAACGTGATGCCGGTGTGCCTGGCTCAGAAGTAGAGCAAGTCGAAACCGCTGCTGCTGAACCCGTTGCGGCTGCTGGAGATAATTATCAGGCGACGCTGGAAGATGCTGAATCAAAGCGTTTAGCGTCGATAGCCGCGCGTCGAAAGTTGGAAGAAGAGAGCAAGTTGGCCACTGAAGAAGCAGCCTTAAGCAACCAGGCTGCGGCAGAAGAGGCGCCTAAGGAAGAACCTAAAAAAGAACCCGTTACCAAATTATCAACGCCAGTTTTACCTGCTGCGGTGACTGACGATGTGTCAGTGCGTTTGGGTAAAAAACGCGATAAATCGGACGATGATCCTGAAGATCGGCCGAAAAAGAAAAAGGCTGTAAAAGGTGCCCGGAAACGGAGAGGCGGATCTCTCGTCGATGAAGCAGATATCGATGATGATGAACTTAAAAAACCTCGTTTGACCTCT
>JAHRWI010000064.1 GCA_019090225.1 Porticoccaceae bacterium | reverse complement strand
TTTAACAATTCGACGTTTTCGCGGCTTACGAACCAGTTGGTTAATCGTCGCCATTTACAATACTCCGGATGACAAAAATGCCTTCGCAAAGAAGGCTTGAAAAAATCCTGAATTTACTCCGAACCTGAGTGTTAACCTTAGCCCGAACCCTGACCCAAACTTAACCTTAAACGTAAGGCGGGGATCACAGCACCGGGGGAGCCTGAATCAGGGAGGCGGAATTTTAATGATCACGCCTACCTGAGTCAAGGAAAATCACCCGCGCTGTCGTTGCTCGCTTTACACTTCTCCACCAGCGCTGAGCGCTTCGCTCAATGCCGCTTCGACATCACTGGCAGAAGCACTTTGCTCACTGAGACTGGCTTCTTTCGTTTTCTGTCGCTGACTATGGTAAGCGAGGCCAGTACCGGCAGGTATCAAACGCCCGACGATGACATTTTCCTTCAGGCCCCGTAAGGGATCCATTTTTCCTGTCACGGCTGCTTCAGTCAGAACCCGGGTGGTTTCCTGGAAGGACGCAGCTGAAATAAAGCTTTCGGTGGCCAACGAGGACTTGGTAATACCCAGCAACTGTCGTTCAAAGCCCGCTGGAATCCTGTCACTGGCTTGCAGAGCCTCATTGTCATCCAGCAAACGGCCATAGGCCACTTGTTCACCCTTAACGTAGGACGAGTCACCCATGCTAGTCACTTCGACCTTGCGCAACATCTGCCGAACAATCACTTCAATGTGCTTATCGTTAATTTTCACACCCTGGAGGCGATACACTTCCTGGATTTCGTTAACAATGTAGTTTGCCAGCGCCTCGACACCTTTAAGCCGCAGGATGTCGTGGGAGCTGGGCGGCCCTTCGGAAATAATATCGCCCTTCTCGACGTATTCACCCTCGTAAACGCCCATATGACGCCACTTGGGAATTAGGGCTTCGTAGTGCTCATCGCTATCATTGGGCGTAATAACCAGTCGACGCTTACCTTTGGTTTCCTTACCAAAACTGATGGTGCCGCTAATCTCCGCCAGAATGGCCGGGTCTTTCGGCTTACGGGCTTCAAATAAATCCGCAACCCGTGGTAGACCACCGGTAATATCCCGAGTCTTGGAACTCTCCTGAGGAATCCTGGCGATAATATCGCCCGCCTCCACCTGATTAGCATCATTAATGGTGATGATTGCGCCCGCTGGCAATATGTAATGCGCCGGGACTCTGGAGTTCGGAAAGTAAAGCTCCTCCCCATCGGGGCCAAGCAAGGTGACCATCGGCTTCATATCTTTACCAGCAGCCGGTCTTTCGTTGGGGTCGATCACCGCCGTGCTGGTCAAACCGGTCATTTCATCGGTTTGAGCAATAACACTGAGACCCTCTTCCATACCGGAAAACACCACTTTACCACCCACTTCGGTCACTACCGGGTGAGTGTGGGGATCCCAGTTAGCGACAATATCACCAGACGCGACCGCTGCACCATCCTGAACCTTGATCACAGCACCGAAAGGCACCTTGTAACGCTCGCGCTCGCGACCGTTTTCATCCGTCACCGCCAGCTCTGTGGATCGCGACAGGGCAACCAGTTCGCCACTTTTACGCTCTACCACCTTGGCGTTAACCAGCCTCACTGAACCAGCTGATTTGACCTGAATATTGTCAACCGCAGAGGCTCTCGAAGCAGCACCACCGATGTGGAACGTACGCATGGTCAGCTGCGTACCCGGCTCACCAATGGATTGCGCAGCAATGACACCAATCGCCTCACCGATGTTGATCATATGACCCCGCGCCAAATCCCGACCGTAGCACTTTGAACACAGGCCGTAGCGGGTTTCACAGGTAATCGGGGAGCGCACCAGCATTTCATCAATACTCATGGCTTCGATATCATCACCCAACTGCTCATCAATCATGGTGCCAGCGGCAATGACCACATCCTTGGTACCAGGACGAAGGACATCGTTAACCGTGACACGACCAAGGATTCGAGCACCCAGAGTTTCAATGATGTCGCCGCCTTCAATAACCGGCGCCATCAACAGGCCTTCAGTAGTGCCACAATCTTGCTCAGTGACCACCAAATCCTGCGACACATCTACCAAACGTCGTGTCAGGTAACCAGAGTTAGCGGTTTTGAGCGCCGTATCAGCCAGCCCTTTCCGCGCTCCGTGCGTAGAAATAAAGTATTGCAGAACACTGAGGCCTTCCCGAAAGTTAGCGGTGATCGGCGTTTCAATAATAGAACCATCCGGCCGCGCCATAAGGCCACGCATACCAGCCAGCTGCCGGATCTGAGCGGGGGAACCCCGCGCGCCTGAATCGGCCATCATAAACACCGAATTAAAGGATTTCTGCTGTTCTTCCTCGTCGTCCCGGTTGGTCACCGCTTCGGTGGACAGCACATCCATCATCGACTTCGCGACCTGGTCATTGGCCCTGGACCAAATATCGATGACCTTGTTGTATTTTTCACCCTGAGTCACCAGACCGGATGAAAATTGAGATTCGATCTCGACCACTTCGGCTTCTGCTTGATCAATAATCTCTGTCTTGGAATCCGGTATGACAAAATCATCAACACCGATAGAGGCACCAGAAGTAGTAGAAAATTTAAATCCGGTATACATCAATTGGTCAGCAAAAATCACCGTCGCCTTGGTACCCAGAGAGCGGTAACACTGGTTAATGACTTTGGAAATGGCCTTCTTGTTCATATCCTGATTGATTAGTTCATAGCCAAGTCCTTCGGGAACGATCTCCCACAACAGGCCTCGGCCAACAGTGGTGTCCTTAAGACTGATAGTTTCTACTCGCTCACCGTCATCGGTGAAAGCAACCTCTTTGATACGCACCTTGATACGAGCCAGGAGGTTAACGTGGCCGCCATAGTAAGCGCGAGAAAGCTCTTCCAGGTCGGCAAATACCATGCCTTCCCCACGAGCATTGACGCATTCACGGGTCATGTAATAAAGACCCAGCACCACATCCTGAGACGGCACGATGATAGGCTCGCCACTGGCAGGGGATAAAATATTGTTGGTGGACATCATCAAGGCACGCGATTCGAGCTGCGCTTCTATCGTCAACGGCACGTGTACGGCCATCTGATCGCCATCGAAATCCGCGTTGTACGCCGCACAAACCAGCGGGTGCAACTGGATGGCTTTACCTTCAATAAGGATCGGCTCAAAGGCCTGAATACCGGCTCTATGCAATGTTGGCGCACGATTCAATAACACCGGATGCTCACGAATCACGTCATCGAGAATATCCCATACCACCGCTTCTTCACGCTCAACCATTTTCTTGGCGGCTTTAATGGTCATGGCAAGACCACGACCTTCAAGTTTCGAAAAGATAAACGGCTTGAACAATTCAAGGGCCATGCGCTTGGGCAGACCACATTGATGCAGGCGCAGGGTTGGGCCGACCACGATCACCGAACGACCAGAATAGTCAACACGCTTGCCCAGCAGGTTCTGACGGAATCGTCCCTGCTTGCCTTTAATCATATCGGCCAGGGATTTCAGTGGGCGCTTATTAGAGCCAGTAATAGCTCGACCACGGCGACCGTTATCGAGCAGGGCATCAACAGATTCCTGCAACATGCGTTTTTCATTGCGGACGATGATGTCAGGAGCGTTAAGCTCTAACAATCGCTTCAAACGGTTGTTACGGTTAATCACTCGACGATAGAGATCATTCAAATCAGAGGTCGCAAAACGACCACCATCAAGCGGTACCAGAGGTCTTAGATCCGGCGGCAAAATAGGTAGCGCTTCGAGAATCATCCATTCTGGTTTGTTATTGGAATTCAAAAATGCTTCCAATAATTTGAGCCGCTTGGAGAACTTTTTGATCTTGGTTTCTGAACGCGTATTGGGAATTTCTTCGCGCAATTCGGCAACCGCTTGTTCGAGATCGATATCCTTCATCAAATTCTGGATCGCTTCAGCGCCCATTAGGGCAATGAATTCGTCGCCAAACTCTTCCAGAGCTTCAAAATATTCATCATCGGTTAATAACTGACCGCGCTCCAGCGTGGTCAGGCCGGGATCAACAACTACAAATGATTCGAAATACAGCACTCTTTCGATTTCACGCAGGGTCATATCCAGAATCAAACCGATACGAGACGGCAAGGACTTCAAAAACCAGATGTGTGCGACCGGGCTGGCCAGCTCAATGTGGCCCATACGCTCACGGCGAACTTTAGCCAGAGTCACTTCAACACCGCATTTTTCACAAACAATGCCACGGTGCTTCATGCGCTTGTATTTACCACACAGGCATTCGTAATCTTTTACCGGGCCAAAGATTTTGGCGCAAAACAGGCCATCACGCTCCGGCTTAAAGGTTCGGTAATTTATGGTTTCCGGCTTTTTAACTTCACCGAAAGACCATGAACGCACCATGTCTGGTGGCGCCAGACCAATACGAATACCTTCGAAATCACTTCTCTGATCCTGGGACTTCAGCAAATTCAATAAATCTTTCAAGGCCTTTCCTCCAATCGGTGTTCGTCTCGCCAGGCCTTAGCCTGGCACTTGACTACGCTTCGGCTCTTACTTATTCATATTCCAGTTCGATATTAATACCCAGCGAACGGATTTCCTTGACCAGCACGTTAAACGACTCTGGTATACCCGGATCCATCTGATGATCACCATCAACGATGTTTTTATACATCTTGGTACGGCCCGGCACGTCATCAGATTTAACGGTCAACATTTCCTGGAGCGTATAAGCGGCACCGTAGGCTTCCAGAGCCCAGACCTCCATCTCTCCAAAACGCTGACCACCAAACTGCGCTTTACCGCCTAATGGCTGCTGGGTAACCAGGCTATACGAACCGGTTGACCGGGCATGCATTTTGTCATCCACCAGGTGGTTGAGTTTCAGCATATACATGTAACCAACGGTAACAGGACGACTAAAGGCATCGCCAGTACGACCATCGTAGAGAGTCATCTGGCCACTTTCTGGCAAATCCGCAAGTTTTAGCAACTCTTTGATCTCGGCCTCTGCGGCACCATCAAAAACCGGTGTCGCCATGGGCACGCCGCCGCGCAGATTCTCGGCCAACTCCATAATCTCAGCACCGCTAAAGTCTTTGAGGTTAGCTTTAACATTGCCATCACCGCTACGATAAATGGCCTGCAAGAATTGACGCATCTCAGACACTTTGCGCTCTTCTTTGAGCATGACATTGATCTTATCCCCGAGGCCTTTGGCCGCGAGGCCCAGGTGGGTTTCAAGGATCTGCCCAACGTTCATTCGCGATGGCACACCCAAGGGGTTGAGCACCACATCGACATCGCGTTGATCGCCTTTGTCGAGGGACAATTCAACTTGGCCTTCGAAGACGAACTCTTCGTCGCCGCTCAGGCCGCGCATGTCTAAGATGTACGCACCCGGCTGGAGATCGGAGACCATCCAGGCGCCATCGGA
>JAHRWI010000063.1 GCA_019090225.1 Porticoccaceae bacterium | reverse complement strand
CGGCAGCGTCAGATGTGTATAAGAGACAGCTGCTGGGGATAACAAGAGATGGGTTTCTATCTCCTGAACTGGAGCGAGGACTTCAAGCAGACGAATGCCGTAAGCAACCCCGGTTGCGCCAGTGATAGCGATGATAAGCGGACTGGTTTTCATGGTTTAGAGTTCATGATTTAGAGTTCATGGTTGAAAGTTCGCCGTGATCTGTTTGATGGGGCAAGCGTCTACAGCAGAGCAGCAGAATAATGCTTTAGGGGTCATTGCTTAGGGTGGAGGTAACGCCCTAGTTTACACGATCAAGCTATCCAGTATTAGCACAGGGCTTTAAGTTGAAGAGCATTTAAGCCCTTGTCAGCGCTTTAATGAGATTTTCAGCTGAGTGGAATTTAATAATGGCTGGAGGTGAGAGTGAGGATGCAGGATTGGATTAAAAACAACTATAAGTAGTTTCCAACGGGTAACTACGTTATATTTTTAGCCATTAGAAAAACAAGTGATCTGCATTAAATCTGTTTGTTACCGCGTTTGAGTTTGTCTGTGTATAAATGTCGGGTCAGGGCTCGGAAGCCGTATCTTGTGAGCGATAGTTTCAAGCTATTGTTCAGGCAATAATTATAAGGGGTGTTGTATGAAAGGTTCCCGAACTCTGGTTGGGATGTTTACCGCGTTGGTTCTAATGCTCGGTCTGCTTGGCTGTGAGCAGAAGGCTGCTGCTCCCGGAGGTGGTCGGATCCCTCAGGTGGTGGTGGTAGAGGTTGGTGTCGCTGATGTTCCGGTCGAAGCCGAGTTGCCGGGCCGAATTGTCCCGCGACGGGTGGCTCAGGTCAGGCCTCAGGTCGGCGGTATCGTCAATAAAAGGCTCTTTGACCAAGGCAGTCAGGTCACTGCCGGGCAGCAGTTATATCAAATTGAAGACGCGCTTTATCGGGCCAGTGTCGAAAGCGCCAAAGCGGAGTTAGCCCGGAGCGAGGCAGTGCAAGCCAAGGCCCGCCTCAGGGAGCAACGTCTGATCAAATTGGTTCACACCAAAGTGGTGAGTCAGGAGGATTACGATCTCGCCCACGCTGAATTAAGAGAAGCTGAAGCCGGGGTAGCGGCAGCTAAGGCTGGTTTGACGGTAGCCAATATTGATCTCGCTTACACCCGCATTGTTGCACCTATTTCTGGTCGTATCGGTAAATCCTTTATTACCGAGGGCGCACTGATGGAAGCCGAGCAGGAAAACGAGTTGGCCGTTATCCAGCAGATAGACCCGGTTTTTGTCGATATTACCCAGTCCAGTACAGAGATGTTGCGCTTAAATCGGGAAGAATCTTCAGGCCGCCTGGTACGTGCTACTGAGGCTATGATGCTGCATCTGGTTCTGGACGATGGCTCTGACTACGAGCACAGCGGCACCCTGGCATTTTCTGAAGTGAGTGTCGATGAGAGCACCTCATCGGTGACCCTGAGGGGGATTGTTCCGAATCCCGATAATTTGTTGTTACCGGGTATGTTTGTGCGGGCGAGGCTTGAGCAAGGAGTTAGAAAAGCCAGCATCTTGGCACCGCAGCGGGGTATTACCTATGACTATGCCGGGCAAGCTACCGCTATGGTCGTGGGTGAGGGTAATAAAGCCGAACTGAGAGAACTCAAGACCGCTCGGGCTATTGGTGATCAGTGGTTAGTACTGTCGGGTCTGGAAGTGGGCGATCGGGTCATTGTTGAAGGCCTGCAGAAAATCAAGCCAGGGGTGGAAGTAAACCCCGTGAGCGCCTCTGAATCCAGCAGCGCAGAAACCGAGTAGGGGCTAGCTGATGTCTGATTATTTTATCGACAGGCCGATTTTCGCCCTGGTTATCGCCTTCATCGTCATGATCATCGGTGCAGTGTCTATCACCCAATTGCCCATTGAGCAGTATCCTGAAGTGGCTCCACCCGGTGTCACTATCAATGCCATGAACCCCGGGGCATCGGCGCAGACGGTTCAGGACACGGTGATTCAGGTTATCGAGCAGGCCATGACCGGCATCGACAACATGTTGTACATGTCTTCGACCAGTGATTCTTCGGGTCGAGGTGAAATTCGTGTCAGCTTTTTGCCAGGTACTGACCCAAACATTGCCCAGATGCAGGTGCAGAACAAGCTACAGGCGGCCATGTCGAAACTGCCCCAGGCAGTGCGGGATCAGGGCGTCACTGTCAATAAAGCCGCAACCGGTGTGATGATGGTGGTAGCGATTAGCTCCACCGACGGGCGCTATGACACTTACGATGTGGGCGATTACATGGCGACCCATGTTATTGAGCCGATCAGCCGGATTAACGGCGTTGGTGAAGCCTCATTGTTCGGCGCCCAGTATGCGATGCGGGTCTGGCTGGATGCGGACAAACTCAACAGTTATCAGATTACACCTGGTGAGGTGAACGCGGCGATTCGCTCTGAGAATGCCCAGATTCCTGCGGGAGAACTGGGTGCCGGGCCAGCCCTGAAAGGCCAGCAGTTGAATGCCACCATTCTTGCTCAAACCCTGTTAAAAACCCCGGAAGAGTTCGGGGATATTCTCTTGCGTGTAAAACCTGATGGCTCACTGGTGTATTTGCGTGATGTTGCCCGCATAGAAGTCGGTGGTGCTGACTACCAGTTCCTGGGGCACTTTCAAGGTCGGGCAGCGGCGGGTATGGCGGTTCGCCAGGCTTCCGGCGCTAATGCCATCGAGACCTCAGCGGCGGTCAAAGCTAAGCTGGAAGAGTTATCCAAATTTCTGCCTGAAGGCATGTTGCTTGAGCTTGCCTATGACACCACACCTTTTGTCGAGGTCTCGATTGTCGAGGTGGTGAAGACCTTGTTTGAAGCAGTGGTGCTGGTGTTTTTTGTGATGTACCTGTTTTTGCAAAATCTGCGGGCGACACTTATTCCGACCATTGCGGTGCCAGTTGTGTTGCTAGGTACCTTTGGTGTGCTGCAGGCCTTTGGCTATTCCATTAACACACTGTCGATGTTTGGTATGGTGCTGGCGATTGGTCTCCTGGTTGATGATGCCATTGTTGTGGTAGAAAACACCGAGCGTTTGATGAGTGAAAAAGGCTTATCTGCCCGGGATGCGACCCGGCAGTCAATGCGTCAAATTACCGGTGCTTTGATCGGTATCGGTGTGGTGCTCTCGGCGGTGTTTGTGCCCATGGCATTTTTCCCTGGTTCATCGGGTGCCATTTATCGACAATTTTCGGTCACCATTGCCACAGCGATGATTCTGTCGGTACTGGTTGCGCTGATTCTGACTCCGGCCTTATGTGCCTCCATGTTGAAGTCCATTGATCCTGAAAAACTCCATGCCAGCACCGGGTTTTTCGGCTGGTTTAACCGGGGTTTTGATAAAGCCTCGCTGTGGTATCAGGCCAGAGTTAGCAACATGCTCAAAAAGATGCTGCGTTACTTTATTCTGTACGGCGTCATTATTGTTGCGGTGGCATGGTTGTTTCAACGTATGCCGACCTCGTTTATTCCTGAAGAAGATCCGGCGCTGATGTTTGCCCTGGTGCAAACCCCTGTGGGGGCGACTATGGAGCGTACCCGCGAGGTGATGGAGCAGGTTGAGGAATATTTCAGAGAAGAACAAGCCGACACGGTCGCCACAGTCTATTGCGTGGTGGGTTCTAATTTTATGGGGCGCGGGCAGAATGCCGGTCAGTGCTATATAAAAATGCATGACTGGAGCCAACGACCCCTGGACTCACAACACGTTAAAGTCGTATCCCGGCAGTCGACTATAGATCTGGCAAAAATAAAAGACGCGCGCATTTTCGTGATCTATCCACCACCGATTCGCGGCCTGGGTAGTGCCGCGGGTGTGGATTTTATGCTCAAGGATGTCAGTGGTCAGGGCCATGCCAAAATGTTGGCAGCCCGTAATCAGATATTGTTTGCCGCTTCAAAAGACCCTCGGCTGACCAAAGTGCGACCCAATGGCCAGGAGGACAGGCCACAATTTAAGGTTGAGATCGATCGTCACAAAGCCCGGGCGCTGGGCTTGTCTCTGGATGAAATCAACAGCACTTTAAGTACCGCCTGGGCATCCACTTACGTGAACGATTTTATTCATAATGATCGTGTTAAACAGGTCTACGTGCAGGGTGAAACCCAGTTCCGCATGTTGCCTCAGGATATCGACCACTGGTATGTGAGGAATGGTGAGGGCGACATGGTGCCGTTTTCCGCCTTTGCTTCCGGCCATTGGACCAAAGGTTCACCGCGTCTGGAGCGTTACAATGCTGTGCCCTCAATGGAAATAATCGCTGAGGCAGCGCCGGGTTATAGCTCCGGTGATGCCATTGCCGCCCTGGAAGAAATCGCCGAAAATTTACCGCCGGGCTTCGCCTACGAATGGACCGGGGCTTCGCTCCAGGAAACCTCTTCTGGCTCCCAGGCACCGCTGCTCTATGCGGTTTCTATGCTCCTTGTTTTTCTCTGCCTGGCCGCACTTTATGAAAGTTGGTCGATACCTTTTGCGGTCATGCTGGTGGTGCCACTAGGTGTCGTCGGTGCTCTGCTAGCAGCCTATAGCCGAGGTCTGGCCAATGACATTTTCTTTCAAGTGGCGGTGTTGACCACCATTGGTGTGGCCACTAAAAATGCCATCCTGATTGTTGAGTTTGCAAGAGAGCTGCAATCCGAGGGTATGGAATTGGTAGAGGCGACCCTACAGGCGGTACGTTTACGCTTACGACCAATCCTGATGACCTCGTTCGCCTTTATGATCGGTGTCTTACCGCTTGCGCTGGCCTCAGGTGCTGGCTCCAGTGGTCAGAATGCTATTGGCACGGGTGTGCTGGGCGGCATGTTTACCTCCACCTTACTAGCGATTTTTTTGGTGCCGCTGTTCTTTGTGGTGGTGAGGCGCTGGTTTCCTGGAAAAACTTTAGTGCGTCTGGCTGATCATCCTGAAATATCGGATAAGTGAGGTGTGGGGGTGGGGCGGATAGCCCCATCTACTGACTTAGCTGGGAAGCTTTAATGAAGCGATGGCTCAGGTCGATAAGTTCACCGAGGTCGAAAGTTAGAAGAGTCTCTCGGCGCAAATTTTCTCCGCACACCAATTGTGCGGCAAACAAATCCCTGCCTTAGTCAGATTTAAAGGCTGGCATCACTTCTTTTGCAAACAGTTCAAGTGAAGCATTCAGTTTGGCGGGTTCCAGAATACCCTGGGGCAGGAGCAGGAAGACCTCATCGAGAGGAATCTCTTTGCCGACTTCTGCAATCCGATGCTTGATGGTTTCAGGTGAGCCAACCAGTAGTTGCGGTACGCCCTGACCGAAGGGCTTCATCCAGGTGTCCCAGAGCCAGGCCATTTCACCGTACCATTCCTGGGCCAGGGCATCGGTTTCGGCGCAGACCATAATGCCGCCCCAGCAGGCCTGTTCGCCGGGCTGGTAAGCGATATCGAGCCGATCTGCTTCGTTACCCCATTCTTTCCATAGTAGTTTCAGGAAGTCAGTGTCTTCGGCGAGCACGATAGGTCGGCCTTTGTGCTGGGCCCAGAATTTTGCCGAGCGTAAGCTATGGGAAAAGCCACCGTAAAGGGGGATTTCTTTTTGCAAAGGCCGCGGCGCAATACCGATTTCATCGACCTTCATATCTGCCGATACGCCCTGACCATAGGTGGTGTAAACCGGGTGGTCGTGGGGATTGTGGAAATCCACCGAGGGGAAATCCCAGTATTTACCCATGATGTGAAAAGGTGTCTTCCCGTAGGGCGGTGGTGACGATATCGACAAACTCAGCAAAATATTCACGGTTATCTTCATCGACCTGGGATTTTGCATTCCAGGGGCCAACGGCTTCTAGTTGTGGCTGAATACGAAAATTATCCAGCCAGCGAGCCTGATAGCCGCGCACCATGCCAACACCCAGGCGACCGCCGAGCATGCAATCGAGGGTGGCAATTTTTTCGGCAGTGACCAGTGGATTGTTGGTGGTGGAGACAAAGCCGCAAGGGATGATACGTAGATTTTTGCTGTGCTGACCCAGCCACATGGACATCAGGCAGGGGTCGTTGGAGGCTTCCATCCCTTCGATTTGCAAATGATGTTCGGGGTGACCAAAGCCAAAATAGCCTAGTTCGTCAGCCAGTTGAGCGGACTCCCCTAATTCGGCCAACATGCGGCTATACAGTTCAGGGTTTTTCCCTGCCATACCGGCTTCGAGTTCTTCGCGGCGACCGATGGTGCAGTAAACAAATAGATTAAATTTCATAAGGGCTTATCGTCTCGATTCCACGGCCTTATTCAAGGCCTTATTTCCATAATATCAATGGGCGGCCTAAGCGTTATTATCGATAACCACCCGGCCTTTGATTTTGCCTGCCAGAATATCCGTCGCTAACTGCGGTACATCAGCCAGCGGCTCGACAGTGTAGATTTCCGCCAGCAGCTCGTGGTCGACCAGCTCGGCGAGGGCATCCCAGGCTCGTTGTCGGCGTGGCAGGGGTGCCATCACAGAATCGATGCCGCGCAGCGTCACTCCACGCAGAATAAAGGGCATGACGTTGCTGGGCAGGCCGACACCACCCGCCAGACCGCAGGCGGTGACAATGCCTTCGTATTTGGTTTGAGCGATGGCTGTGGCCAGGGTGTTGGCGCCGACGGTATCAACTACAGCCGCCCAGGTTTCGCCTTCTATGGGTTTGGGATCACGGGCCAGATCATCGCGGACGATAATCTCAGAGGCACCGAGTTTTCCCAGGAAGGCTTTGGCTTCATCGACACGTCCTGTTGACGCTGTGACCTGGTAACCCAGGCTAGCCAGCAGCATAACGGCGACTGAACCGACACCACCTGCGGCACCAGTGACCAGTACGGGGCCGTCTTCCGGCTTAACTCCCCAGTCCTGAATGGCGAGCACGCAGAGCATCGAGGTATAGCCAGCGGTACCTATGGCGGTGACTTCTTCTAGAGAGAAAGCCTCCGGTATGCGCACCAGCCATTCGGCTTTAAGGCGCTGCTTTTGGCTGTAGCCGCCCCAGTAACGCTCAGACAAACCGTAGCCGTTGACCAGTACGCGATCACCGGCTTTAAATTCCGGGTTGCGAGATTCGATCACCGTTGCGGCCAGGTCGATGCCGCCGACCATAGGGTATTTGCGGACGATGGGCATGGCACCGGTAACGGCCAGGCCATCTTTGTAATTGACGGTGGAGTAGGCGACGTCGACCAACACGTCTTCGTCAGGCAAATCAGCCAGCTGGAGTTGTTCGACTGTGGCGCAGATGCCGTCGTCACCTTTGTTGATAACAAGTGCTGAAAATGTATCGCTCATACTGGAATTCCCCTAAATATATTTTACGGGTGTGCGGCTTTATTATTGATGGCTGCTATAGGTAATTGCGCCAACTTTCGTCAGCACATTCAGGCACGTGTCTAGCCAGTGACAATTTTGGCGTATTTGCCCTGGTAAAAACCCAGTGGTTCGACATCGGGGTTATCCATGGCAAAGACCCGCCCAACAATAATGATGTGATCACCGCCTTCGTAGAGATGCTCAGTGGTGCATTCCAGACGCACACTGTAATCGTTCAGCAGCGGTGTACCACCTTCGCCCTCAGTCCAGTCGATTTCGGAAAATTTATCGACATCTTTGGTGGCAAAAAGACGAGAGGCATCTTCCTGACCTGAGTGCAGGACATGAATCGCGAAATACTTTGCTTCTATAAACGCATCATAACTATTTGCATTTTTAGCAATGGCCCACAACACAAGGGGTGGATCCAGGGATACCGACGAAAAACTGTTTGCTGTGCAGCCGACATTTTCGCCGTCTTTACTTTTTGCTGTCACGACGGTTATACCGGTCGCAAAGCAGCCCATGGCATCGCGAAATTCTCTAGCATCTAAAGTCATAGTGGTTTTGCCTCAAAGTTAAAACGTATTATCTCGAAATTCAAAAAGTTAAATACTCTATCCAACAGAAAACCCGTTAGCAGCAAGCACTAACAGGTTTTTGTGCGTTGGTAGCTCGATCGTTAAGGCTAATTAAGCCTTGTCGCTAGTCGTGTCTCGCTGAGACACGACGGCTAAGACTCCATAATGTACCACAGGGTTATAGGGGGTGAAACATAGCGCGCCAGATCAGGGGTTGGCCTTGACCGATGGCCGTTCTGAGACCCGGGCATACCAGGCACGCAAGTGCTGACAGTCTTCGGGTATCTGGGCCTTAATCCATTTGGCGAAATCGCAGGTGACCAGCGCTGTGATGTCTGCCAGAGAGAAAGCATCGCCTGCGACGTATTCATTATTGGCCAGTTGCTGGTCAAAGTCGGTGAAGAAGTTGGGCAGCCTTAGAGCGCCTCTCTCGGCCAGTTCCGCCGATTGGGGATAATTGTGCGGGCCGACCACGGCGCGATCGGTAAAGCCTTTTGCGCTGTTGCGAAACACTTCTGCTACCGCCAGCAGACCATTCATAAAAGCCAGATGCTCCCACATTTCAACCAGACCTTTTTCCGCAGGGCTGCGACCTAAGAGCAGTGGTGTTTCTGGGTAGGCGGCTTCAAAATAGTGAGTAATGCCACGAATCTGGCTGATGCAAGTGCCGTCATCCAGCTCCAGCATGGGCACATCGCAGGCCGGGTTTTTGGCCATGTATTTGGCTTGTAGCTGTTCCTGTTTCATAAGGTCGACGGCGACGCGTTCCACTTCTATACCTTTTTCGGCGAGAAAGATATTTACGCGACGGGGATTGGGTGCGCTGGGGAAATCGTATAGTTTCATGGTTTTGCTCCGGTAAATTTTATTTGGCGTATTGATATTTGTCTGGTTGGTTCTGGTTGGTTCTGGTTGGTATTAGGGGCTCATATCGTTAAAGTCACTAATAACTGTCTATCAATAGACTGCACACCCCACCGATAAAAATCATAGCACAGGGGCTTGTTGGATTAGACCTAAGCTGGGTTAATCCACAGTCCAGTTTGGACTACCGTTGTTTCGATCAGCGGGATTTCCACTACCGCTATTTCAATTACCATAGGGACTCGGAATATAAAGCGATAGTGAAATTAAACTAATCAGGAATTTACGTGAGCAGTAACGATACCAGGCAAAAGACCCTATTATCCTTGAACGATGCCCGACAGCGTATGCTCGGGGCGGTGAGGCCGTTGTCCGCAAAGGCGTCTGCGAGCGGGCCTACAATCGAGTCGACAAAGGAAACAGTTCCGCTGGACGACCTGGCGGGCCGGGTTCTTGCCGAAGATATAGTCTCCCCTTTGAACTCGCCACCGGCGGATAACTCGGCCATGGATGGTTACGCTCTGCGCGGGCGGGATGCCATTGAATACACCCGTTTGCAGGTGGTCGGTAAGGCCATGGCGGGTGAACCCTTTGGTGGGCCGGTCGAGGCCGGGCAGGCGATTCGTATTATGACCGGGGCCTTCCTCCCAGAGGGTGCGGATACGGTCGTTATGCAGGAAAACGTCTCCCGGGAGGGCGATCAGATTGTCCTGAGCCATATCCCGAAAACCGGTGAAAATGTTCGTCAGGCCGGTGAAGATATCTGCTGCGGAGAAATATTACTGACTGCGGGCCACCGGCTTGGCCCGGTTGATATCGGCCTGCTGGCGACCCTGGGTCTGGCTGAGGTTGCCGTGTTCGCTCCCCTCAAAGTCGCAGTGTTTGCAAGCGGCGACGAGTTGCGGGCACCTGGACAAGCACTTGGGCCAGGCGATATTTATGACAGCAACCGCTATTTTCTCAAGGCCATGCTGACTCGGCTGGGCTGCGAGGTTATCGACCTGGGTGTTATTCCCGATGATCTGGAACAACTGCGCAAAGCCTATCAATTGGCCGATAAACAGGCGGATGCGGTACTGACCTGCGGAGGGGCTTCGGTGGGTGAGGCCGATTACGCTCAGCAATTGCTGGGTGAGCTGGGCCAGGTGGATTTCTGGAAAGTGGCGATCAAACCGGGCAAGCCCTTTATGTTTGGTCAGCTCCGCAACAGTATGTTTTTTGGTTTGCCCGGTAATCCGGTATCGGCCCTGGTGACTTTCCATCAACTTGTGTTGCCCGTCTTGCAGAAGATGCAGGGGGCGGAGCCCGAGCAGCCGCTAAAATTAACGGCGCGTAGTACTCTGCAAATTAGGCGTAATCGCCAGCGTCTGGATTTTCAAAGAGGCCTATACAAAGCCGATGGTAAAGGCGGTTTTGAGGTAAGCGCTGATAGCCAGCAAAGTTCAGGTGCCCTCGGCCCGATGAGCCGTTGCAACTGTTTTATCCTGCTCACGGCCGGAGATAGCCCCTTGCTAGCGGGCGAGGCGGTCGAGATTTTGCCCTTTGATAATTGGCTTCAGTGAATTTGATAGTTCTACATTTACAGCTAATCGACTTCTAATGCTCTAGTTCTAAATATTCAACGTTTATACATACGGAGAACACCATGACCAGAAAACACATATTAGCAGGCGTCAAAGTGCTCGACTTTACCCAGCATGTGGCGGGGCCATCCTGCACACGCATGATGGCGGAAATGGGTGCCGAAATTATCAAGGTCGAGTTAGCCCCCTTTGGCGACCAGATACGTTACGTCGGTTACCAGAAAGGTGGGCGAGGGCTGTATTTTCTCCAACAGAATCGCGGTAAAGATAGCCTTTGTATCGATGTGAAAACCGAGAAGGGTAAGGAAATCCTTTACGAATTAATTAAAAAAGTCGACGTGCTTATCGAAAACTTTGCCCCCGGTGTCATCGGTCGCCTGGGTTGTAGCTGGGATATCGTCCATGAACTCAACCCCCAGTGCGTCATGTGTTCCATTTCGACCTTTGGACAGACCGGCCCGCTGGCGGATTTGCCAGGCTTTGACTACATCGGCCAGGCCTATTCCGGTATTACTGTCTCTTATACACATCTGACGCTGCCGACGACTAGTCGAGTGTAGATCTCG
>JAHRWI010000062.1 GCA_019090225.1 Porticoccaceae bacterium | reverse complement strand
GCAGGCGATCTTTCACTAAATAGACCAGCCATAATGACCAGAATTATATTGCTAAAAATACTTTAGATAATTATCACAACAATAAATAAGCAATCGTAAGTTCGTTAATTTAGAGCTCTTCAGCTAGACTCTTTTCACTACGTTTTAAATATTCGGTAAGTTTAAATTATTTTACTACGTCAAAACTATAAAGACACATAATAATTAATGGAGAACTGTAATGGCTACAAAACATATCCTGTCAAATATCAAAGTTCTGGATTTTACTCACGCCGTAGCTGGGCCCACATCTACTCGTTTAATGGCGGAAATGGGTGCCGATATTATTAAAGTGGAACGGGCTCCCACCGGCGATATGATCCGTGGTATGCCCTTCCTTAAAGACGGCCGCAGCGGCTATTACGTGCAGCAAAATCGGGGTAAAAAAAGTTTATGTCTCGATATGCGTAAACCAGAAGCCCTCGATATTCTAAAAAAACTGGTCGCCCAGAGTGATATTTTGCTGGAAAATTTTACCCCTGGAGTGATTGCCGATATGGGCCTGAGCTGGGATGTGGTCCATGAAATTAATCCAGAGTTAATTTACTGCTCAATTTCTGCTTTTGGTCAAACCGGCCCGTTGTCAAAACTGCCGGGCTACGATTATATGGGTCAGGCTTATGCCGGTGTCACCAGTCTTATTGGCGACCCGGAAGACGGTCCTATGATGCCTATGTTGGCCATGGGTGATGTCAACACCGGTGTTCATGCCACCGCAGCCATAGGCATGGCCTTGTTCCATCGGTCTCAGGGTGGCGGTGGTCAATATATTGACTGCTCCTTGCTGGATAGTTACTTCCATTGCCAGGATATGAATGTTCAGTTATGCAGTAATACCAATGGCGAAGTGCAGCCGAGCCGCAATGGTCGGCACCACCCTGCAGTGGCCCCCGACGGTATTTTCAAGGGCAAGGACTCTTATATGTTCGTCATTGCTCTGACCCCCAAGCAATGGCGAGGTGTGTGTGAGGTGGTGGGCCAACCGGAGCTTTTTGATGATCCCCGTTACGCGACCTTTAGTGATCGTGCGGCTCATCTGCCAGAAATTGTTAAATTAATTGAAGACTGGATCGTATCAATGCCCAGCGACGATGCGGCACGGGAAGCGCTGGAAGCCGCTTATGTGCCGGTTGCGCCGGTGTTGACCCCTGCCCAGGCTATGGAGCATCCTCATCTTATTGAGCGAGGCACGGTGCGTACGATCAGCGATCGGGGCCTGGGTGAATTTCAGATTCCGGGCATGCCGCTACGGTTTTCCAAGTTTACGGACTTGTTACCCCTGCAAGCGCCTTATCTGGGTGAACATAATGAAAGTGTGCTACGCGAGCGCCTGGAGATGAATGATGAGGAGATCATGCAACTCACTGAGAATAAAGTGTTGGTTGCCGAAGCCATTCCAGCTTAATAACAGTTCTGGAGAAACAACATGACGCCAAAGCAGATTCTCTCAAATATAAAAGTTCTGGATTTTACCCACGCCCTTGCTGGCCCCACCACAACGCGACTGATGGCCGAGATGGGGGCGGATATTATCAAGGTCGAGCTAGCCCCTCGTGGAGATATGACCCGTGCCATGGCCTATTACAAAAATGGCAGAAGCGCTTATTTTGTGCAGCAAAATCGCGGTAAGAAAAGTTTGTGCGTGGATATGCGTCAGCCAGAATCGGTTGAGATTCTAAAGAAGCTGATTGCCCAAAGTGATGTGTTACTAGAGAACTATACGCCTGGTGTCATTGCCGACATGGGGCTGGGTTGGGAAGTGGCCCATGAGATTAATCCCGATTTAATCTACTGCTCTATTTCGGCCTTCGGTCAGACCGGGCCTTTGTCTCACTTGCCCGGTTTTGATTACATGGGCCAGGCTTACGCAGGTGTCACCAGTTTGATGGGTGAGGCTGATGATGCCCCGGTGATGCCGACTATTTCCATGGGCGATGTCAACACTGGCGTGCATGCCCTGGCTGCTATCAATGGGGCTTTGTTTTATCGTTCCCAGGGTGGCGGCGGTCAGCGTATTGACTGTTCGCTGTTAGACAGTTATTTCCATTGTCACGATTTGAATATTCAGCTCTACAGCAATACTGATGGCGAAAAGCAACTTACCCGCAATGGACGACATCATCCAGCTGTGGCACCAGATGGGATTTATCGTGGTCGAGATTCCTGTATGTTTGTTATCGCGGTGACCGTCAACCAATGGCAGGCTTTGTGTCAAACCATGGGTCGGCCCGAATTACTGGAAGATCCCAGATTTAAAAGCAACGCTGATCGCCTGACGAACATCGATGAACTCATCGAAGTCATCGAAGGCTGGATCACCTCAATGCCCAGCGACGACGCTGCCAGAGAAGCGCTGGAAGCTGCGCGGGTACCGGTGGCACCGGTGCTGAGCCCGGGGGAGGCCATGCGACATCCCCATCACATTGAACGGGGCACGATCAGAACCATCAGTGATCGGGTGTTAGGAGATTTTCAGGTGCCGGGGATGCCATTTCGGTTTTCAGAATGTTCCGATTCCCTGAACCTGGAGGCTCCCTTCCTCGGTGAGCACAACGCTAGCATCCTTCGTGAACGTCTGGCCATGAGCGAGGAAGAAATCAACGAGCTGAGCGAACGCCAGATACTGATTGAAGAGGCTATTCCGGCCTGATCTGAGTGGCTGTTGGGCGTCCTGGATGTGTATTGGCGGACAGTACGCTGCCCACCAATACATTCCTGTTTACTCTCCTGTAGAGCCCGGCGCGCTTGCATCAACCAGTGCTTTTGAATTTGCCGACCAATCAAAACCTCTTTGCATGCGATCAAAGCGGCGCTGAACGGTTTTTATCATGCGGGGATCGGTAAATAGATAGAGCTGATTTTCCTGAATACCTTCGAGTACCAACTTACCAACCACATCAGGGTCAAGTCCATGGGCTAACAGCTCGTCGGCACCGCCGGGGATGACCTCCTTGTCACCCGAGCTACCGTAGTCGGCAGGACGGTGAGCACCGGCTTCACCTATGTTGGTGGCCACAGCGCCGGGGCATAAGACCGATACACCTATATTCGTTTCTTTGAGCTCGCTGCGAAGCACTTCGGTCATGACCAGGGATGCAAATTTACTGGCGTTGTAGGGTCCCCAGCCTGGTCCCGCATTGACAATACCCGCCATCGAGGAGGTAGTCATAATGTGACCGTCTTCACCGTGGGCTTTGATAAGCGGCAAAAACGCGCGTATGCCGTATTGCACGCCGACCTGATTAACGGCGATCACCCAGTCCCAGTCTTTTTGCGAGAGTTCTTCAAAGGTTCCGCCGACATTGATGCCTGCGTTGTTACAGAGCACATGGACTTTGCCAAATCGCTCAATGGTGGCCTTAGCCGCATCGACGACTGATTGTTCCTTGCTCACGTCACAAATGACTGTGGCAACATCCGCGCCTTTGCCCTTGAGTTCTTGTTCGGCAAGGGCAAGGCGTTTTTCATCGACGTCGGCAAGCATGACTTTCATGCCAGCATCGGTGAATGCTCGGGCCATGCCCAGACCCATACCGCTGGCGGCACCGGTTATAAAGGCTACTTTTCCTGCTACATCTTTCATCTTGTTTACTCCACGTATGAATTTATTTGGCGGGGGATTATATGTCTTTATCCTGCCGAGGTGGTTTTGAACGAGCCTTTTTTGGCAACGCGATGTAGAATTCGGGACTATTATGACATCAGATTGTCATAATGGGGCCATACCGCAAAGATATGCCCCCGAAGATATGCTGCAACAATATGCCACGAGAAAACAGGACCTACATATCATGAGCGAAGCCGTAAAAACCCCCAGCCCCAGAGATTTGATTGACTACCCTCTAATCGATGCAGACTGTCATTACTACGAACCCGATGACTGCTATACCCGCCATATGGAAGCGAAGTATGCCGACGACGCCATCAAGGTGGTGCGCGGTTTAAGCAAACATGCTCAGGTGCATTTTCGTGGTCAGCGGGTCGGCTTCTTTGCCGCGCCGCCAGGGGAATACGCGGGCAAGCCGGGTTCCTACAAGGCTTTTTACCAGAACAAGAATCACACGGGTGCGCACATCCTCGCCGCCGATCCTATTTCCTGCTTTGACTTGCCCGAATCCATGCAACGAGACGTCCGCCTCAAGTGGCTGGATGCGCATAAGATAGAAGCGGGCCTGTTTTTGCCTTCCCTGGGCGTAGGTGTTGAAATGGCGCTGCGTGACGCCGGGCCGGAAGTGGTAATGGCCAATCATCGGGCCTTTAATAAATGGATTCAGGAGGATTGGGGCTGGGCTTATCAACAGCGCATTTTTAGCGTCGCTCAATTATCCCTGGTCGATGTCGATCTGGCTGTCGCTGAACTGGATCGCGTACTTAAAGAAGGTGCGCTGGTGGTTAACCTGATTGCCGGGCCGGTGATGGGACGCTCTCCAGCTGATCCCCATTTCGATCCGTTCTGGGCGCGCTGTGAAGAAGCCGGTATCCCGGTGGCGTTCCACCTGGGCAATGCAGGTTTTGAAGAGTTGGTGTCGGCTGCCTGGGGCGAAAACCCGCGACCGCAACACCACCGCGTTACTGCCTTTCAACACATGCTCGGCATGATGGAGCGGCCTGTCACCGACACGCTGTCGGCCTTGATTATGCACAATCTGTTTGGTCGCTTTCCCAATTTACGGGTTCTGTCGATTGAGAATGGTTCGTCCTGGGTGAGACCCTTGTTGAGCCGACTGGATAAAGCCGCGAAGGTGGCTGGAACTAACTTCACCTATGGCCCTTTACATGGTCGGCCCAGCGAAATATTCCTCGATCGCATTCGCGTCTGCCCCTTCCCCGAAGACAATATTCCCGAACTCATTAGTGCCGTTGGACCGGACGTGGCGATATTTGGCTCCGACTGGCCGCATCCCGAAGCCCTGGCCGATCCCATTGAGTTTGCTGATGACCTAGGTGGGCTTGATTACGCAGAGATGCGCAAGGTGATGCGCAGTAATACTGCTGCTTTGCTGGGGCTTGAAGCCTGAGCACAATACTTTTCACGCGTCCGGTAAAACGAGGTAGCATTGCTGGGCCATCAGTAATAAAAGTATTTGATCTTGTCACCGGGAATAGAGTTTTATGGAGCTAATAGCGGCACTACCACCCCTGCCTAATATTCACGCAATGGCGACTATGGCGATGACGGTGGTGGCGCTGTTTCTATTCACCCGGGATAAGTGGCCACTGGAAATCACCTCTCTAGGTCTACTGGCGCTTGTTGCTGTCGGCTTTGCGTTGTTCCCCTACCAGAAGTTTGACCCGACAAAGCTGTTTGCGGGTTTTGCCCATGAAGCCTTGATCGCGGTTTGCGCGCTGATGGTGCTGGGTCAGGGTCTGGTACATACCGGCGCGCTGGAGCCAGTGGGTCGCATGCTCGGCAAGCTGTGGGGCAAAACGCCGCTGCTGAGTTTTCTGGCGGTGCTGCTGGTCGGTGCGGTGTTGTCGGCTTTCGTGAATAACACGCCGGTCGTTGTACTACTGTTACCCATTTTAATAAGCGTTTGCATGCGCAGTGGAAGTTCACCATCGGGGGTTTTGATGCCCATGGGTTTCGCGACCCTGGTGGGCGGTATGGCAACCACCATTGGCACATCAACCAACTTGCTGGTGGTGAGTGTCGCCCAGGATCTGGGGCTGAAAAAATTTGGCATGTTCGACTTTGCTTTGCCAGCCCTCATCGCAGCCAGCGTCGGGGTGCTTTATTTATGGCTGATTGCCCCGCGCTTGTTACCTGAACGAAAGATGGATCTGGCCGATGCCTCACCGCGATTGTTTGAAGCCCGCTTACTCCTTTCAGAAGAGTCTCCTGTCTGTGATCAAAGCCTCGCTGAGGCCATTGCCCTAACCGGTGGCGAGCTGAAGATTATCCGAATTCGACGTGGCGAGACCTTTATTACCCCCTTGCCCGATGTTGTCTTAAAACCGGGTGATCAACTTCGGATCAGGAATACCCCGCAAAAACTAAAACAGTTTGGCGAAGACTTGCAGGCAGTGCTGTATTCCGGCGACCAGGAGGTTGATGAAGAGCATCCACTTGCAGCGGGTAATCAGATGCTGGCGGAAATTGCCGTGGTGCAGGGTTCCAGCCTGGATCGGGCCAATCTTGCCCGTGCCCATTTTCTGGACCGCTATCAACTGGTCGTGCTGGCCCTGCATCGTGGCGGAGAAGATATTCTGCGACGTCATGAAGAAATTCAGCAGGTGGTCTTGCAGGCCGGTGATATCCTGCTGGTACAGGGTGCCAAAGAACAGCTCTCGGCGATTAAACAATCCACTGAATTTTTGGTACTCGATAGCAGTATTGACTTACCTAGCACTGATAAGGCAAATACCGCGCTGCTTATTTTGGCTTCCGTGGTGGTCTTGGCGGCAACCGGAATTCTCCCGATTGCAATTTCCGCTCTGGCGGGTGTTTGCATCATGCTGCTGACCCGCTGCCTGAGCCCTGGCGTGGCGATCCGGGCTATCAGCCCGTCGGTGTATTTCGTGGTCGTGGTGAGCCTGGCGCTGGGCATGGCCTTACAGGAAACCGGCGCAACTGCGTATATCACCGATGTGTTCCTGGCCTTGACCGCTGGTGCCGCGCCAGTCGTGGTGCTGTCGGCCTTAATGGCTTTGCTGGCCATTATGACCAATGTGATTTCAAACAATGCCGCCGCCGTAATTGGTACTCCGATTGGCGTGGGCATTGCCGTGAGTCTTAATTTGCCTGCGGAGCCTTTCGTGTTGGCAGTGTTATTTGGTGCAAATATGAGCTATGCCACACCCATGGCCTACAAAACCAACCTGCTGGTGATGAGTGCTGGTAACTATAGTTTTTCAGACTTTTTAAGAGTGGGTGTGCCACTGACTGTGTTGATGTGGGCAACACTCACCTGGGTGCTCAGTGTTATGTATTTTTAGGTGGGCGAGATAAGTAGATAACCATTTCTGAATAGATAAATGTTTCGATTCATGGCTAATAAATTAGCCGCCATAATTAATTTTGAGCACCATATTTAATTACAATACCAACTAAAAACCTTTTATAAAAATATTTAATAAGAACATCATATAAAAATAAAGGAAGCAATATGACTAATCAAAAACATAAAGAGCGCCGTGCGCTTGGCCTTGAGGTAATGGAATCATTAATGGGAACAGCGACACCTGAGGTCAATGCGCAGGCCCTCGAAGACGCCAATGGCCCGCTGGGTTCCTTTGCCGTCGATTATATTTTTGGCGATCTATGGAGTCGCCCAGGGCTTAATCGTAGAGACAGAAGTTTGATTGTTATTGCTGCTCTGGTTTCATTGAATCAGCTAAACCAGCTACGGGTTCATGTTCGCGGGGGTATAAATCACGGTTTGTCGGCCACTGAAATCCGTGAAATTATTATTCATCTTTGTGTCTATGCCGGCTTCCCCCGGGCCCTTGATGCCATGAAAGTGGCCAATGAAGAATTAGTCAAGATGGGTCAGGCACCTGCCGATAAAAAACTGGAGCCAGCAAAACCCATTGACCAGGAAGAGCGACGCGCTTTGGGAACGGATGGTTTAAGTCGAGTATCCGGTGGTGCTTTTCCTGCCGATCCCGATAAGGGCCTGGCGGCAGTGCAGTCGCGGTTGGGTGATCTGGGTACGGTGGCAGTTGAATTTGCTTTTGCCGAAGTGTGGTCGCGGGAGGAGTTATCCCGTCGTGATCGTAGTCTTGTGGTGGTGTCAGCGTTGACCACGCTGGGCCGTAAGGATGAGCTGGACGTCCATGTGCCTGGTGCTATTCATCATGGCGTTACCAGGGCCGAAGTTGAAGAACTGATGGTCATGTTGTCTGCTTATGCTGGCTTCCCCTTTGCGGTGGAAGGTATGCGGGTTATCCACGATAAATTAGAGTAGTTGGCACGGTATTTCATCGTCCGCAGTGATCCAGGTTCTACGGCATTTCAAGCCCCACCGTATTCCGTGCCCAGGGAATTTAGTCGATCGACCAGGTCTCTATCTGCCTGGCGTAGCGCTGCTTTAACCAGCGCTCCATTAACCAGCGTAGGCCATGGTATACCGCTGAGGTGCGAATTCTGTCTCTGTCCTGGAGCAGGTTAAGTTTCTTGCTTTCACAACCACCAGCATTTGCTTTGGCCATCCATACGGTGCCGATCGGTTTTTCCGCGCTACCGCCATCGGGGCCAGCGATGCCGGTGAAGCTAAGGGCTATATCCGAATTAAATTGCGCTAATGCCCCGGCGGCCATCTGCTCGGCGATGGTGGCGGTAATGGGGCCATCGCGCTCCAAATCTGCGGCAGATACATTGAGCACATCGGTTTTAACAGTATTATTGTAGGACACCACAGCGCCGAGAAAGTAGTCCGATGAATGCGGTGTGTCGGTAACAATTTTTGCCGCCAGCCCGCCTGTGCAGGATTCTGCTAGCGCCAGAGTAAGGCCATTGGCCTGCATAAATTCTGTAAACAACTCTGGTGTTGACTGGCGGGTATAGGTCGTTAGGAATTGACCGAGATGTTCAGCGGCGAACTGACAAAGCGAAAGACGTTTGTCGAGAGCCGGTTGATAAAGTTTAACTTCCATTTCTGGAAAGGCCTGACGAAAGCTGACTTCGCCCCAATCTTTAGTCCAAGGCTCCAGGGCTTCAGCCAATGGTGATTCACCAATGCCGAGAAAACGTAGAAATAAATGTTCGTCGTCAGATATTGCAGTGTAGGCCCGATCGCGGAGCCAGTCACTGATCATGGGGTGGAGCTCGCGAGGCGGGCCGGGCAGGGCAACGATGGTTTTCTCGCTGCCGTAGCGTTCAAAACTCAGACTAAAGCCGGGGGCGGTGCCATTGTTATTAGTCAGTATCTCAGCCCCTAAGGGCAGCATCGCCTGCTTCCTGTTGTTATTACCGGGCTCTAATTTGTATTTGCGAAACAGTGTGAGGATGGCCTCCCAACTGGCCTCATCGAATATCAGTTCGCGGCCAGCCAGTTCGGCAGCGACGGTGGTGGTGAGGTCGTCCTCGGTTGGCCCCAGGCCGCCGCTCATAAACAGGTAGTCGGCACGCTGTAGTGCGGTGTCCATAACAAACTGTAAATCTTCGTGGCGATCACCGGCGGTCATCATGAGTTGTACATCAAAACCGTGTTCGCCGAGCGTATTAGCCAGATGATGGTTATTGGCGTCGAAGATTTCGCCCCTTAATACTTCCTCACCGGTGCTGACCAGACTGGCTGTGGGTTTGGATTTTGTCATGCTAGGTTCCCTTAACGACCGAGGTTTCCATTGTAGACCGGGTTAATTCTTTTATGCCCGCAGTAATGTTTGCAGCCACGTAGAAATATCATTAATTTGTTCCAGGCAAACCTCGTGTTCCACGGGGTAAGTGCTGTATTCAGGGGAGAAACCCAAGCCCTCCAGTGCGGTTAATGCCTGTTTGCCCATGGTCTCTGGCACCATGGGGTCGTAGCTGCCATGAAAGATATGAATGGGAATGTTTTTGTTAGCCGGATGGACTTGAATGCTTTTGTGGGTAGCAAAATAGGTGGACATGGTCATGAGTCCAGCTAGTGGCTTGTCGTAAGTTAGCGCAGCTTCATAGACGATAGCCCCGCCCTGGGAGAAACCTGCCAGAACGACACGCTCGCTACTGATGCCTCGTTCTATCTCCCGTTCGATCAGTGCAATAGTGGTATCGACAGAGTCCTGAAATTGCTGCTGGTTAATTTCTCGCTCAATATCTAAAGCCAGGATGTCGTACCAGGCGGGCATAACCATACCGCCATTAATGGTCACCGGGATGTTCGGTGCATGAGGGAAGATAAAGCGCACTGCCATATCGTCCGGCAAATGTAATTCGGGGACTATAGGCTGAAAATCGTGGCCGGAAGCGCCAAGGCCATGTAGCCAGATAACGGATGCATCAGTCTGAATATCTCGTTCCGGAGCTTTACTGTAATCACCGGGCTCGACTTCTACGCAGGATAAATATTCCATTGAAGTGCCTTTCTTGAAGTTAAAACAGATTAGTTGAATAAGATTAAAAGTTGTATTTGAAGGAGACAGCAAGGTTGTCCCGGTCGTAAAAGCTACCGTTGTCTCCTAGCCAGGTGGAGTAGGCGAATTTCAATGAAGCGAGGGACAGGTAAGAAAAATTGACACTGGCACTGATGGCTTGTTCATCTTCCGACAGACCACCGGCCGCGCCAGGTTCAAAACCCTTAACATCGTGTACCCAGACGACGGAGGGGGAGACTTTTATGTTGGCGAAGAGATCCTGGTAATCCAGTGTCACCACCGCGATGTAACCCCAGGAAAAGTCAGTAATTTGGCCGCCGAAAGCGGAGGTGGCATCGTTGCCTTGGCTGTTTATTTTTTGGACCTGCATATCCAGTATTAGACTGACTCGATCCGAGCCTAATAAGTCGTAATTAGCGGAGTGAGCCATGCTGCCCAGCAGGGTAATGACATCGCCGTTTTCAGTGGGGCAGGTGGCGCATTGGCGGGTGTCATAAAAATCTGGTTTGTAGTTCAGTTCGCCCTGAAAGGAAATACCCAGGTGGCCTGGAAACAGGCCACCAACCGAGATGGCGTAGGTGTCCTGATCCTGACTAAAGACTTTGTCGTAAGCACCGGCAGTGAAGCCACCTAGCACTGGGTCGGCAACGATGTAACTATCGTCGATGTTAATAAAGGGCACAAACGCGTGGGAACGCACCCAATAGACACTTAGATCTGTGCCATTCCATGAGTCTACATATGTAGATAGTGACAGCCCCCACTGGCCTCCGTCTGGCTCGTTGCTGGCCTTGTCACCTTTAAAGGGAATGCCCGGTGAAAAATCGGGGTTGTAACCTGCACCTAGCAGATCGAAGGGGCTAAAAAATGTGCCGGTGGGAATAAACACAGATTCTCGCCAGTTCCACACGTAATACGCTTCGATGCCGATATTTGAGGTTAGGCCAAACTGGGCATAAATGGATTCCTGGGGCATCAGGGTTTCCTTGATTTCAGTCCCCGGGGTTGTCGCTTTAGCCAGATCAACGGGATTTTGCATTTGACTGATACCGCCACCGATAATATTGCTTTCACCCCACGAGATAACCTGCTTGCCAGCTTTAAGGTTTAAGGGGTGTTCACCAAAATGCCAGGTATTAAAAATAAACATATCGAGCAGCCGAAATTTATTGGCCGCCAGATACTGGGCGCTGCTAGCGATGCCGTTGGCACCCATCTGCGGCGTTGGTCGCTGACAGTTACTGCAATCTTTATTTAAAATTGTCTGGTCATAAATATAAGATGCTCGGGCAAAAAATCCCATCCCGCCCTTACTGGCGCTAATGTCAGTTATCAGAGATAAGGGCGTGCTATAAATGTCGCCACCATCCGGAAAAATGCTGCGGTTCCCAGAAGCTGTACCCTGTTGTCCAGTTTGGGTGCGTATGGCAGCACTGGCGGTCACGGTAGAATCGATAAAAAACAAAATGTCGCGATCTTTAAACCGGAGTTGTAGGGCATGGGTAGCGGAGCTGGCAAGCACAAATGAACCTGCCAGAATTAATATTTGGAGATGGCGGTGTAACTGCAAATGTTGGCGCCCGTTGTTTTTATCCAGGGACGATTTATTACGCCCACCATAAATATTTAAATTTAACAAAATGTCTCCAGAGATTTGGTTTTATTCGAGATGTCACACAATAAGCGATTGAGATTTTTGGTGTGGAGCTTAAGTTTTTATGCGGCCCGTTGTACCTTTCTTGCCGTGGCCTTCATTATGGTATTGGTCACGGTATTAATTGTGATATTCGCGGCAATTAATTATTATTTTCTGGCTAAGTTAGCGTGTCGACTTCATCTTTAATCGACCAGGAATATAGTAGCTTGCGCTTTGGTCAAAGGAAAAATCAAAGGGCGAATAGTCGTTGTCCACATGACGCAGGTAGTAGCGATCAGTATCCAGCTTGTAATAAGTATCCAACGTCGTGTAAAAAACTTTTGCTTCGTAAAAATTGATGTGATGGGCTTCTGAGAAGCGGTGTACGGCACCGTTTTCGTCGTAATGTTCGGCGACCATAATTCGCCAGGAATCTTCATCGAGGTAATAGCGACGCCGCTGGTATAAATGGCTGCTGTTTTCCCGACGGGTCGCTTCAATCACCCAGACCCGGTGCAATTCATAGCGGGCCAGGTCCTGATTGATATGTCGCGCTGTCACGATATCATCAACACGGGTGTCGCCACTGTGTAATTGATAGGCGTTGTAGGGAACGTACATTTCCTGTTTACCGATGATCTTCCAGTTGAACTCGGTCATTGGACCGAGCCACATATCACCCTGATCCCATATATGGATACCATCTGAGCCAGCCATCGGTTGATCGTGACTGATCATGCTGGAGCGTTTGACTCGGCGTTTGCCGGGGTTATAAGCCCAGTTCCGACGTTCCTCGTCCTTGCTGTTGATTAAAAAGTGGTACAAATACATACCACCGGCATTTTTTGCTGGTCGTAAGGTATACATCACAGCGCGGGTTTTTATGTTGTTCAGGTTCTCCAGGGTGGTCCTTTCGTCACCGTACATGAATTCAATTTCGTGTTTAGATATCCCCAGTTCGTAGCCTCCTTCGCTGGTCGTTAGCGCGGTTGAGTAGTAACCGCTGTAACCACCACCTTTGTAACTGAGGCGCATATTCCAAAACGCCTGTTCGCCATTTTCTGGCCGAGGAAAGGGTATGCCCTGCACGATACCTTCAATACCTGCGCCATCATCGACAATTTTTGCCTGGTTTTGGTATTTGAGTGTTTGCGCCTCGATTCTCGATGGGTAGGAAACGCTGCGGTGACTAGGGTAAACCCGTAAACGATAGCTGTCTGGATACTTGGCCATCAAGGCCTGATGACCAGCGGAGACCTTGTCTTTGTATTGTTCGATGTTGGCATGATCAATGGTGAACAGCACCTGGTCTGAGACGAAGGGGTCTGGATGCCAATCGCCTTTTTTGTAGGCAGGTGGTGGGGAAGTAATCCCGCCGGTCCACGCAGGTATGGAGCCTTCTTTGTTGCCCGCTATTTCTGCGCCAAAAAAGCTCAGCTTTTGCGCTTTATCTATTTTGGCTTTGGTACTGATACTGGTATTGCTAGTGGCATTTGTTTCAGTGCTGGAGTCGGCTAATGCCGTTCCAAATGCGAAGAGTGGTGACAAGATAAGTAAAAACACCAGGGTGAATTGTTTCATCGAAAATAATCCGTAACTGCTAGACAAATTTACTAACTTTATCGACCTATGGGCCGGGTTTTATTTATTAAATTTGTCTGGGGCGTGTATGGAGTGTGTCGGGGATAATAGCGGATTTTATCAAAGCCAGCCGCAAACTTGTCTGGCAATATACCCTAGGACACGGGGTTTATGCTAATTTTGTCAAGGTGGTAGGCAGTATCGGCTGCCTAATTAACAATAATGGATAAAGGAAAATGAGATGAGCAACGAGCAACTTGAAAGCAAACTTGGCCCCATTGGTACAAAAATCATCTACGAAGATAATGAGGTGCGGATCTGGGATCAGGTGATGCCTCCCGGGCATCATTTAGGCCCGCATAAGCACGAGTGCGATTATGCGATTGTTTGCGTCGATGGCGATAAAGTTGAGGCAGATACTCTGCCAGGCAATGCCACCGGGCACGATGGTCACATGGATATGGAGGTTGATCGAGGCAAGTTATTCTGGGTTAAAAAAGGTGGTGTCGAAGAGGCCTTTAATAAAACCGATAAGCGCTTTCGGGCCATTCTGGTGGAGATCAAACAGGATTCGTGAATGGCTCTGCAGAGCGCCGGACTGGCTAATAGATTCGCTTGCTTTTGACCTGGGTCTGGTTGCGTCCCCCGGGCTGATCAACCTCAACGAGGTGTGTCGTTACCAATGCCAGGGCCTCTGTCCAGGCCTGCTCGCTGTCTGCCTGGGTCGGGCACCAGGCGGTATTTATTTTGATTGAGCAAGTAAAGCCCTGGAGACTGATGGCGGTAAAAACGGCGGGTAAAATGACCCATTCAAATTTAACCGCGTGCTGGAATTGACTTAGCGCGAGTCGATTCTGGAACTGGAAATAAAGAGCAAAATAAGTCGCCGCTTCGCTCACCAGTGATTGCTCATTGACAGCGAATTCGAGATAACCGCTAGCCTGGTGGCCGTCGTCATTAGCGATTTTTTCGGCGTGACAGCCTACCGTGAAAACCTCTGTATTCTGGCCGTTAATATCGACGAGCGCTGACCTTAGCTGGATATCGCCCTGGATATCCGCAATACGGTCAATTACATGGGTCTGTTCTTTGAGATTGATAAACTCCGTCGCTTCGTTATCCCCAGCTTGGGGAGCCTGATAGGGAATGGTTTTTCCGAGGGGGTCGATATAGAGAATGTTTTGCCAAGGATACTTCATTTATCGCTATCTAGTGATATTGAGTTTGTTTGAACGATGACAGTTTGTCGGACGGAGGTTTATAGCCTGGCTGCTTATAGCTTGGAAAGAGCAGCCTATTCAGCCACTTCATGCACAACAGGGCTGATTTTCAGAATTTACCAGTTACTGCCCTTCAAAGCAGGCAAGGTTCGTTGGGTAATTTCCGCAAAGCTATCGAGCACACGCAAGGTTAAACCCCAGATCACGTGCTCATCAAACAGAATGCCGGGAAAGGTACTCCAGGTTTCTGCGATAGGATATTCCAGTTCGGTGACTGCCTCCTCATCAAAGAGGTGGGTGATCGGCACCCAGAACACGTGAGCCACTTCTTCCGGAATTCGCGCAAAGGCAGTATTTTTGGTTTCCTGATCAACGTAGTAGACAAAGGGTGACAAGGTCATGGATTCACGCAAATCGGCTCGATCAATGGGACGCACCGGGAGGGGGCCGACGCGATGACTTTCTGCCAGGGTTAAACCAATTTCCTCCCAGGTTTCCCGCTCTGCGACTGCGTGGGCATCGGAATCCTCGGGGCCAGCGCGGCCGCCGGGGAAGGCCACCTGACCAGACCAGGGATCGCCGTTGCGTTCAGCGCGGCGAATAAAGCACACCTCCAGTTCGCTGCTATTGCCCTTGTCTCCGGCAGCGTCGCTGTCGGCTAATATCATGGCGACAGCAGCCTGGGTGTAATGGGCTTTGAATTCGGTAGGCTGGTGAGATTGTTTGTCGAGTGCGCTACGTATATCGTCTATGCTTATCATCGTTTAAGAATGGCGTTTATCCTGGTAGGCGTCAAGTTCAGTCCCGTCGGGGACTCAAGCATCAGCAGAGTTTAGTTTTAATGAGCTTACCTGTTTAGCTACTTTCTTTAAGTCGTCGTCGGGCAAGCACCCAGCGATGTACTTCGCTGGGGCCCTCGTAAATACGCATGAGTCGAACTCGCTGGGCCATCATCTGCAGGGGCAGTTCTTTGGTCATGCCCATGGCCCCGAAGGCCTGCATAGCGTTATCGATCACATCGGTGGCCAGCTCGGTACCATAGAGTTTGATCATACTGGCTTCGGTGCGGACATCATCGCCATTGTCCTGCTTGGTTGCGGCATCCCATAGCATCAGCTTTAGACAATGGGTGCGGGTGACGGCGTCGGCTATCCACCATTGAATCGATTGTCGGTTTGCCAGCGGCTCACCGAAAGTGACTCGTTGATTGGCGTGTTCACACATCATGTCGAGGGCGCGATTGGCCATACCCAAGCACCAGGCACCCATTTGCAAGCGACGCACAATGAGGCGCAATTGCATGGGTGCAAAACCCTGGCCTTCAACGCCAAGCAGTTGGCTGGCGGGTATGCGGCAGCCCTCAAGCACCACTTCACAATTGGTGTGACCACCGATCAGTTTAATGTCTCTAGCGACTTCCAGCCCCGGTGTGCCTTTGTCGACAATAAAAGCGGATATCCCGCCCCGTGAACCTTTCTCTACGTCGGTGACCGCCATAACGATAGTGAAGTCGGCCTCTCTGACTTTACTGATCCAGATCTTACGACCGTTGATTACCCAGTCATCACCATCGCGCACCGCACGGGTGATCATGCCTGCCGGGTCGGCACCGGCTCCCGGTTCAGAAATCGCGATAGCCGATATGGTTTCGCCACGGGCATAGGGTTCAAGATATTTTTTGCGCTGCTCGTCGTTGACGGTTGCCTGCATCATATGCAAATTGGGAGAATCAGGCGGAAAGGTGAAGGGTGTGACAGTGCGCCCCAGTGCCTCGTTAACACCGACCAGGGCCAGCGCTGGCAAATCCGCGCCGCCGGTTTCCTCTGGGCAGTCCAGTCCCCATAAACCCAGCTCGCGGCATTTGGCGTGGAGCGGTTCTAATTCTTTTTTGCTGAGTTCATGGCCGCCACCATTGGCTTCGCGTTCCAATACGGCGGCTTCCAGCGGCATCAACTCGCTGTCAACAAATTTACTGACAGTGTCATTCAGCATTCGGTATTCTTCGTCTAGTTCAAAATCCACGGTGTACTCTCTGGTTGTTAGTTGATTAGTGCGTTAATGGTATGAAGGGAGTCGTTCCAACAAGTAGACAGCCTTGGTAAGTCATTTTTAATAAGTTCGAATCATAGCATTGTGTATATTATGGGCGAGCAAGTGATGATACTTCTTCTAGGTTAGGTGCTTCTCGCTTAGGTGCTTCTAACGTTAGGCTTTTTATTGGCAGATTCTTTATTTCGCAGGCAATCCCTTTGATCCCTTTATCCATTCTAGATTTGTCCCCCATCATCAAAGGCGGTAGCGCCAGCGATTCATTGCGAAATAGTCTCAACCTCGCCCAATACGCTGAGCAGTGCGGATTTAATCGCTACTGGGTGGCCGAACACCACGGCATGGTGGGCATAGCCAGCGCTGCGACTTCGGTGGTGATTGGCCATATTGCTGGCGGCACGTCGAGCATCAGAGTGGGTGCTGGTGGTATTATGTTACCCAATCACGCGCCACTGGTAATTGCCGAGCAATTCGGCACCCTTGAGGCTTTGTATCCAGGGCGCATTGATCTGGGCCTGGGTCGGGCACCCGGCACAGACCCGGCGACTAGTCGCGCGTTACGACGTAATTTGAATGTGAACGTTGAGCAGTTCCCTCGGGACGTGCTTGAACTGATCAATTACTTTGGCTCGGACGCTGCTGGCGAATCGGTGCGGGCGGTGCCGGGGCAGGGTATGTCGGTGCCGGTATGGATACTGGGTTCTAGTTTGTTTGGTGCGCAACTGGCGGCGCATATGGGTTTGCCTTACGCTTTTGCGTCACACTTTTCGCCGGGGCAGTTGATGGCTGCCATCAAAGTTTATCGAGAGCAATTCAAACCCTCAGAATTACTGGCTGAACCCTATGTCATGCCTGGTATTAGTGTTTTTGCCGCTGAGCGGGAGGAGGATGCGCGCCTGTTGGCTAGCTCGTGGCAGCAGACATTTATCAATTTATACAGTGGTCGGCCCAGTCAGTTGCAACCTCCGGTGGCAGATTACTTTGATAGTCTTGAATCCTTCCAGCAACATATGCTTAATGATGTCATGGCCTGCTCGATGGTTGGCACGCCTGATCAGGTTCGCCAACAGATGGAGGACTTTATTGAAAAAACCGGTGCTGATGAGCTGATTATCGCTGCGCAGATTTACGATCACGAGGCGCGTATTCGCTCCTACGAAATTGTTGCCGATGTGATGATGGGGCGGGTTTAGTTTTTAATTAAAAGCGAACGCGCCGCTGGCCATTTTGTTCGACGATATAAATCCCGGTCGGGGTATTGAAGTGGCTGCCGAGAATCATAATGTCCCGGTCGCAATGCTCATCGACAAAATTACTTCGGGTTTGGATGGCCAGCTGTCTGTCCTGATCTGCGCTCTGACTCCACTGTGGCTCAGCGATTTGCACCGGGTGGATCATCATGTCGCCAGTGATAAAGGCGCTGTTATTGCCGCTGTTTAGGGAGACGCTGCAATGTCCCGGCGTATGGCCCGGCGTCGGGGTTAGTGAAACCTGGTCATCGATAGACCAGGCATTATCGACCCACTGAACCTGATTGGCTTCAATGATGGGTAGAATATTTTGCTCTAGCACGGCCCTGTCATGTTTATTATCTGAGTCCTTCCAGCAATCCCATTCTCGCTGGTTAAAGAGGTATTTCGCGTTGGGGAAGGTAGGTGCCCAGCGACCATCTTTCAGCTGGGTATTCCAGCCGGTGTGGTCCACATGCATGTGGGTGCAAAACACGAAGTCGACATCTTCCGGCCGACAACCTGCTGCAGTTAATTCTGCGAGATAGTTGCCCTCGCGATGATTCCACTGGGGAAAGCCGGAATCAGTTTTGTGATTGCCCACACAGGTATCAACGAGGATGGTGTGGTGCTTTGTTTTCAAGACAAAGGTATGGATGCTGAGCAGCATGCCCTTAGCTTCATCGAGAAAATGAGGCTGGAGCCAGTCGAGGTGGGGGTCAAATGAGTTGCGATCTTTGTCCACATAAAGCGCTTTAGGACTAAACGATTCCAGGGTGTCGACAACTTTGGTGACCTGAATATCGCCAATTTCAAACAACTGTGTGTGACTGGGTATTTGATGTTTGTTCATGCTTCGTTCCTGCCTGCTTAGTAGTTATTGATTATTTTTCCGCTAGCACGATACGACGAGTAGGGTGGTTTTTTCTATTCCAATTCCAGTTTACGGAGCCTGCCGCTCGCCTTATTTATTGCTCGACAGGATACCCCGCCGAAACCCAATCGGGCATGCCGGTGTGACTGACACAGAGCAGGTTATCAACCCCAGCCAACGACAGGTTGGTCAAGGCGGTTTGGGCGCGACGTCCAGAGCGGCAATAAATATAGGCCTTCTGGTATTTCTTCAGGGTCTCAGCGTGTTCGGATTCTTCACCAAATGGCAGATTAACACTGCCGGGCACATGGCCTTCTGCGTATTCTTCAGGGGTGCGGTTATCGATAATTAGTTCGTTATCACCAATATTTCGCCAGACCTTGTGGAGATCCTCCATAGAAAAATCTTCGTGGACGTATTGCCGGGGGTTGTAATCGACCCCAACACTGACATTGGCAGGCACGGCTTCGTTGATTTTCTTCGGCATATCTAGATTCAGATTGTTCATCGTCGCAATAAACTCAAGTGCCGTTTTGTTCCCGCCGAGACGTGGGTTCCAACGTTTTTCTTCGCCGATAGTGGAACTGGTTCGG
>JAHRWI010000061.1 GCA_019090225.1 Porticoccaceae bacterium | reverse complement strand
GTGGAACCACCTGATCCCATCCCGAACTCAGAAGTGAAACGCGTTATCGCCGATGGTAGTATGGGGCTTCCCCATGTGAGAGTAGGTCATTGCCAGGCATCTAAATTAAAACCCCTGTAGAGTATTCTTCAGGGGTTTTTTAATGCTTGAAATTAGCGCTAAGGTTTACGGTGTCGGTGTTTAACCGGGTTTTTGATGGGAAATGTGGCAAGCGCTCATCGTTAAAAACGATAGTCAGTGGACGTGCTTGTACCGCTGACTCGAAAGCACCGATAATACGTCCCTTTTTCAGCGGTTTGCCATGGATTCGTTCATTATATATTTGTTTGCCGGAGCTATAGCGGGCCTGATTGGTGGCCTGTTTGGCTTAGGTGGAGGTGCAGTCATTGTGCCGGTATTGATTTATTGCTTCAGCCGAGCTCTGATTGATGACACAGTGCGGACGCATTTAGCGATCGGTACTTCACTGGCAACCATCGTCGTGACCTCTATGAGCTCAATCTATACCCACCATCGCAAAGCAGCGGTGCTGTGGCCCGTGGCATTTTGGATGATGCCCGGACTCGGTCTGGGCGCAATTGGTGGTGGCATATTTGCTACGGCACTATCGGGGCCAACCTTACAGAATCTATTTGGGGGGTTTTTGATATTAGTTGCTGGCCAGATGGCCTTAGGGGGGAATCCAAAGGCCCATCGTGAGCTTCCAGGTCCTTGGGCGGGCAGCGCTAATGGAGCTGGTATCGGCTTTATTTCTGGTATTTTCGGTATTGGTGGTGGTTCGCTAAGCGTCCCTTACCTGGCCTATTGTAATGTCGGTATCGCTAAGGCTATTGCTACCTCGGCTGCCTTGGGTTTTCCTATTGCCTTTCTCGGTGCTGGCACCTACATTTATCGGGGCTGGGGCATAAATGATTTGCCGGAAGGGGCGCTTGGATTCGTTTTTTTACCAGCTTTTTTCGGTATTGCGCTGACCAGTATCCCCTTTGCGCGATTAGGCGCGTTGCTAGCGCACCGCCTCCCCGCGAAACTACTGAGGCGTCTTTTTGCTTTAATCGCTTTGGCGCTGGGAATAGCGTTTATTGGTGCTAACAACGGTTGAGCATGGCTAGCGGCGCGCGGGCCGATACACCACGGGGGAGAGAGAAGTGAGATGAGTAATACCTGGAGAGCGGTGCTGGATATATTGGCTGATGGCGATTGGGTGTCAGGGCCAGCCATAGGCGCCCAACTAGGCATTAGCCGTACCGCCGTTTGGAAGCACCTTAAGCAGTTGCAGGAATGGGGTGTTCCCATTGAAAAAGTTAAAGGTCAGGGATATCGTATTGATGAGGGTATAGAGCTCCTGTCTCAGCCCATCATTTTAAAGGCAATGTCCTCTAAATCAGCATTGCTGTTAGAAGAACTTGAGCTGCTCGACCATATTGATTCAACAAACACCTTTGCGCGTCAGCAGGTTGAGCGGAGTTTTGCTAAAGGTTACGTCTGCATGGCGGAGCGACAAACCCAGGGTCGAGGCCGCCTTGGCCGCCAGTGGGTGAGCCCTTTTGGGCGCAATATTTACCTTTCTGCAACTTGGGATTTTGATAATGGCGTCACCGCGTTGGAGGGTTTAAGTTTGGCCGTTGGTGTTGCGGTGTGCGGAGCGATTCAACGTTTGGGTGTAGAAGATGTCAGTCTTAAGTGGCCAAATGACATATTGGTAAACGGACGTAAAGTGGGTGGCATATTATTGGAAATGCTCGGTGATCCCGTTGGCCTGTGCCAGGTGGTGGTGGGTGTCGGGATTAACTTTGCTATGCCTAAAGATGCGGAGATTGATCAGCCCTGGGCAGACCTTGGTCACTACGAAAATCTCACCCGCAATAGTCTGGCTGCAGGGATTCTTTCGGAGCTATTACCTTTGTTATCCACCTATGCCGATGTTGGTTTCCAGTATTATCGGCGGGCGTGGGAGGGCTTTGATGCCCATCGGGGTATAAAGGTTAGGCTGTCTACACCGGGCAGGGTTGTAGAGGGGGTCGCTCGTGGGGTGTCTGATACCGGGGCTATTTGCCTCGAAATCGACGGCGTACAGCGTTTTTTTAGTGGTGGTGAAATCAGTTTGCGGAGCCTGGAGTGATACTCGATATTGATGTCGGCAACAGCGCTATAAAATGGCGAGTTTTCGATCAAGGCACTACGCTGCTCCGAGGCGCAGTGAGTCATCGGGAGGAAGATTGGTCTCCTTTAATCGATCATCGATTTGATCTGGAGCGAGTCAGAGTGTCCAATGTCGCCGGAGCTAACTTAAGTGAAAGTCTGGCGGGATGGCTCAAGGATAACGCGGGTATTATGGCGGAATTTTCGGTCTCCCAAGCACGCACGGCCGGTGTTGTCAGCGGTTATCAGGCGCCGGAAACCTTGGGTGTGGATCGGTGGTTAGCGGTGGTAGCTAGTTGGAATATGATCAAGGGGCCATGCCTGGTGGTCGATGCTGGGAGCGCATTAACCATCGATTTTGTTGGCGCTAAGGGCAAACACTACGGTGGTTATATCGTACCGGGGTCTTATATGATGTTTGATGCCCTGTACGGAGGCACTGCTGGAGGCACAGGCAACTCCCGTTTTGGGCCGAACGGGAGTTGTGCCCAGTTGCCTGGCGAAAATACAGGCGAGGCCGTGCAAAACGGATGTTTTACTATGTCACTGGCCTTGATTGAAAAAAGTCTTGGTCAGTTGCAGCAAGCTGAAGGCGCTTCGACCATCATATTAACCGGCGGTGGAGCGGAGTCCTTGGCTAAGGGTTTAGATCCAAAGCAATTGCGTCATATCCCCGATCTTGTTCTTGATGGCCTGGAGTATGCGTTACCTTGAAGGTAGCTGCGATGGGTGATGACTACCGATGAGATGGCTTGTGGCAACAATAGTATTGGCTAACTTCATTGTATATTACTGGTTTAACGGCCAGTCAGCTCCTGTGTCCGATGGGTTCGAATCGTCTCAACCCAGGTTGGATATCCCTTCGCTGGTACTGCTGTCTGAAGTAGAGTCAAAACATATTCGAGCTATTGTGGAAAGTCCACCTGAACGTACCGAGCCCGGACTTAGTAATGTTAATACATCTGCTAATCAGCTAAATCTGGGCATTGGCGAGTGTTGGGCTTTGGGTCCTGTGATAGACGAATCAATTCCCCAGAGATTGGCCAGTGAAATGGGTAATTTTGGCTTTATCGTTACGGCCAGAAAACCAGGGGTTAGTAGTCAATCTGGGTTTTGGGTGTATCTCCCGCCATTTAGTACTTTTGGTGCTCTAGAAGCACAGCGCCAGGCTCTGGTGGCACTGGAGATAGAAAATTTTGTGATTCGCAATGGTAAGTTGAAAAATGGTATTTCCCTGGGATACTTCAATTCGGAGGAGAATGCTAGAGCCAAACAAGCAGAGCTGGCGCTAAAAGGTTTCAGAGGTCAAATTGATACATCGGAAAATATTGCCTCGAGCGTGTGGATGTCAATGTCCGCGCAAGCCTTTGAGTCACTATCAAATGAGTTCTGGCTTGATATGAATAGGATAAGCCCGGACCTCGAAGTTCAAGGTGTGGCTTGCGACATTAAATAAGAGCTGAAGATACCTTTGTGGCGTACGTGTCTCCAGTTTGTGTCTGAGACAGGAAATCGTGGTCTTTATTGAATCTGTCTCTTATACACATCTGACGCTGCCGACGATCTTAC
>JAHRWI010000060.1 GCA_019090225.1 Porticoccaceae bacterium | reverse complement strand
GCCAAATTTTTCAGCAGACATCGGCCTTCCGTACAGGTAGCCCTGAGCTGCACTACAACCGACCTCCAGTAATAGGGCTTCCTGACCAGGCCGTTCAACACCCACCGCCACCACTTTTTTACCGACGATATCGCCGATCCCTACCAATGCTCTTATCAAGCTACTGTCTTCATGACCCACTCCAGCCCGAACGATCAAACGCTGTTCTATCTTAAGTGTATCGGCAGGTATGTCGCGTATATAGCTATAATCGGCAAGAGAAGAGCCAAATTCATCGACACAAAACCTTACACCCACTTCACTGAGCTGCTCCATCAATTTACGGGTTCGAGAGAGGTTGCGAAGTAACACTCCCTCGGCAATTTCCAGCATTAAATTCGAGGGATGCAAGCCGTGTGCGCTCAGGGTATCGATCACTATTTCCGCATAACCGGGGTCGTTAATTTGGGAATTAGCAATATTAATCGAAACGTAATCAAGTTTTACGCGGGCGGCTCGCCAGCTTAATAATTGCTGGCAAGCCTCAGCCAGCGCCCATTGTCCGATAGCACCGGTAATACCGGCTCCCTCGGACAAAGTCATAAAATCGCCTGGCGAGATAATACCCCGACAGTGATGATTCCAGCGCAACAAACCTTCACAGCCAACAACCCGCCCGTTACGTAAATCATGCAAAGGTTGGTAGACCAGCTCCATCTGACCTCGCTTTAGAGCCACTCGCAATTCCGATGGGAAAAACATAGCCCCGGGCAAGTACTCCATTCTTCCTTCGGACAAACTGTAAAACCCGTTACGACCCTCGGCCTTAGCTTTATACATCGCCTCATCAGCGCGCTGTAACAAACTCGTCAGATCGCCTCCGTCCTCAGGATAAAGACCTATCCCGACACTGGCAGACATATCTATATTCTCACCTAATGCGGTGAAGGGTGCCTCAAAACAACCCATAATTTTCTGAGCGATAGAATTTATTTCAGCAGTATCTGTTACGTTCTCGGTGATCACCGTAAATTCATCACCCGCCAGCCTGGCCACAGTGTCACTGTGTCGCACAGCCGAAAGTAAGCGACGTCCCACCGCTTTGAGTATTTCATCGCCCACGGGATGCCCATAGGTATCGTTGATTAATTTAAAGCTATCGAGATCTATAAAATAAACAGCGAGCTGAGAATTCGTACGTTGCGCTCGCTTTAAACCTTGATCGAGCCGATCTAGAAATAAACGCCGGTTTGGCAAATCTGTTAGGTTATCGTGATCAGCGAGATACCTTAGCTCTTCGTGGGTTTGCTCAGAGTGGCTTAGGTCGGAGAAAAACATCACATAATTATTAATCTGACCTAAACGACCCTTAATAACGTGGATCGAAACCTGCGCGGTAAATAGCTCCCCGCTTGAACGACGCAATGATACCTCGCTACTCCAGGCTCCCGTTCTTTTCAAACTTTCTAAGACCGTCCGATAAAAACCAATACTGCGCTCTTCACAAATGGCGAAACCGTTGCGCGTACCTACAACTCGTTCGGATGGGCATTGCGTCAGCTGTGTAAAAGCGCTGTTAACGCTGGTAACTATTCGCCGTCGATCAAGAATCACTATCGCCTGATTCGTCTTTGAGAAAATCTGCCTGGCCAGCTCGACCCTATCTCTGAACTGATTTTCTTGCGTTATCTCAGCAGATACACATTGAAATGCAACGCCGTCACTGCCCTCTGCTCCAACATCCAGTGGAAAAAATTCATGGTGATAGTAGCGACTACCAATAGCGCAACAAGCATCAAAATGCTCGCCTCGTTTGGCTTTCTTCAGCAAGTGGTAGAAGTCTGGATTTATCGCTTCAAATGCGTCGATAGAACGACCCAAAAAATCTTCAGCCTGCAAGCCTTCCTTTTCTTCAAGCTGACCATCTATGCCTAATATAACGCCACCATCGTCGATTCTCCACAGCAGATGCGGCGAAACAACGACCGTTTTCTCGAGAAGAGCGGTCTTTTTTCTATCGCTAATGACACCAAAAATAAAGCCGTGATAAAGCACAGCCGCGCTGCTTAGCAACCAGGCAAGCGCCAACAAACTAAAGACCTGCCAGTGCTCTATCAGCATTCCTGAAAAAGGCCTAGGACTTATACTCGTGTACGCATACAACACGGCGATCGACAAATAGAGCGTTGCGATAGCTAACTGCTGCCAGATGGGTTTTGCTTTGGCCATAGTTAGTCTCAGTGTCG
Organism: Porticoccaceae bacterium; assembly: GCA_019090225.1. Classification (GTDB taxonomy): domain Bacteria; phylum Pseudomonadota; class Gammaproteobacteria; order Pseudomonadales; family Porticoccaceae; genus HB2-32-21. Next base: position 7,619 of record JAHRWI010000060.1, on the reverse strand, counting down.
CCCCTTAAACTCAAGGGAGCATGGCTGCCTGGGGCACAAAGACCCAAGCTCGGACACGAGTATAAGTAGCCGCTAGGACGCTAAGCAACACTCTGGCGATGCTAATCGCTCAATGGTTAAATCGTTGCTTTAAACGGTACGCTTTAGTCACAACCAGCGCCACTACAGGCAAAATCACTAGGCAAAATGGTCTTCACCCGACGATCAGATGCCTGTTTCACAGATCTCTGGCTATAACCTCCAACATAATTTCACTGGTGCCCGCGTAAATCCGGGCGACACGGGCATCGGCGTACATTCTACAAATCAAGTATTCATCCATATATCCGTAACCGCCATGGAGTTGCAGGCATTCATCGACGACTTTTTGTTCCAGTTCAGAGAGCCACCATTTGCACATCGAAGCCGTGGCATTATCGAGAGTCCCGGTCACGACATCCTCAATACAGCGATCTATAAAAATCCGCGCCGCCCGTGTGAGCGCGTGCACCTCAGCGAGCTTAAACCGGGTGTTTTGCTGCTCCATCAGCGGCTTGCCAAAGGCATGACGTTGTTTCACATATTTGACGGTCTCCTCAAGCGCGCCCTCCATCGTAGCGATGGCCTGAACGCCGACCGTTGAGCGCTCATAGGGCAGATCGCTCATCAATTGCACAAAGCCTCTGCCTTCTACACCACCCAATAACTGACTTGCATGAACCCGGACATCTTCAAAAAACAATTCGCAGGTATCCTGGGCTTTCTGACCCATTTTCTTTAGCTTGCGTCCTACCCTATAACCTTCAAGATTTTCTGTTTCCAACACCAATAAGGACAAACCTTTGCTGCCTGCATCGGCATCAGTTTTAACCACCAGCACCAATAACTCACATAGATAGCCGTTGGTGATAAAAATTTTCGAGCCATTAATCACGTAGTGCTCACCGTCCTTGACCGCCCGAGTGATCATGCCCTGAAGATCTGATCCCGTCCCTGGCTCGGTCATGGCGATAGCGCCGATCAGCTCGCCGCTGGCCATTTTTGGCAACCAGCGCTGCTTTTGCTCTTCAGTCCCGTGATTGAAAATGTAGTGAGCGCTGATACTGTGAACACCCTGGCCCATGCCGGTCAGGCCTCGACGCCATTGCTCCTCATAAAATACCGCCTCATAGCGAAAATCCGCACCGGGACATCCGTACTGTTCAGGAAGATCGGTACACAAGAACCCCTGGGCTCCCGCTTTGCGCCAAAACTCCTTGTCTAGATGTTGTTGTTCGCGCCACTTTTCGTCAAAAGGCAGCATTTCTGTTTCGACAAACTGACTCACGGAACGACGAAACACTTCCAGGTTTTCATCCATCCATCGAGATTTATAAGAACTCATTTAAGCCTCCAATCTAATTCATTTTGATTTTTCATCAACCGGGCACTAGATCGGCTACTTAAGTGCTTGCCTAATAACCGCCTCACCGGTGAGTTTCACTACCTCGTGTTGATCTACAGCTTTTAGTTTGATTTTTAAATCAAAGCCCGTGTCGGTCACTATTTTCTCGCTGACTACGCCACGACAGGTGATCTCGTCACCCACGTAAACAATGGCCGCAAACTTCACTTCAAAACTGACAATTGACGACTGCAGCACCCAGTTAGTCAACAATTGGCCCATATAAGCCATATCCAGCATGCCATGAGCAAACACATCGTCCTTACCCGCAGCCCGAGCAAAATCACTGTCGACATGAATGGGATTGTGATCATTTGAAGCACCGCAGAAATAGGCCAGCGTAGTGCGGGTGATGGGCGGCTTGGTCAACACCGGCAATTCATCTCCCACCTCGACTCGCTCCACATCCACGTCCTCTAGTCCTGCTTCCATTATCGCGCCCATTGATACACTCGTTGCTTAATTCGCTTGCCTACTTATTCACCGCTGGTATCTGTTCCCAGACTAGCGATGTTCGACAATCGTCTGTTTGAAACGTGTTGTAAGCTCCCCAAACTGATTATGGGCAACTGTTTCTTCTACCATAAACAAAAACTGGCCGCGGCGCTTTTCATAGAAGTCCAATATTGTCGCCACTAAAGTAATCTGATCAGAGCCATAGATCGGCGCAAAGTATTCAAAACGCTGATTGGTGTGCAGGATTTTGGTGACATCCATACCCAATTGTCGCGCGCGGGCAAAGGGGTCAGGCACCGCGCAACCAAGGGTTACAGCGTAGGTAGGCGGCGCCAGGATTGACCTGTGACCAGCTTGCTGAGCCGCTTCTTCATCAAAGTAAATGGGGTTGGTTTCCCCCACCGCTTTGGCGAAAAACTTCAATTGCCCCATTTCGACGTCAACTGTCAGCGGTGGGAAAGGTTGGTTAATATATTGTGTGTCTACCATAGGACTCGAGCAGATGCTGCTCTCAATACCAAAAGCCGGTCAATGTAGCTTCACCTGAATAGCAAAACAAGGGTATTCGACAGATTTCCTGATGAGCTTCGCGCCCGTCGTTACGGGCTAAGCGCTATGACTATTCCGAAGGGCAAAGAAAATATAACCGCCAACCTGGGTCGGTATTGTTACCCTTAGAACAATACTGCCGCACAAACTAATCGTAAGTTAGAGGAAAACCTATAACGACTACACAACGCCCTGTTTTTAAAGGCTCTTTTAATAGAATTAGAAATGCCTACCCAAGGGTAGATCAGGTTACCTAAAAATGGCCATTAGCACTTATTTAATATAAGCTGCAATCTCAAAAAATAGCTTTCCAGGTCCTTATGAATAAAACCAATAAAACCCGCTGGGGGAAAACCATTCAGAGTAAAGATGTCCAGCACGAGCTGAAAAGAATGGCGATTTTAAAAACTGCGGCGAGACTGTTTAATCAGCGAGGTTTTCGCGAAACCTCGCTCAACGAACTAGCCGACGAACTGCAGGTAACCAAACCGACCCTCTATTACTACATTGAAAATAAAGAAGATATTCTCTTTCAATGCCTGCTTACAGCAATAACTCAATTGCTGGAAAAAATAGAACAAATCCAGAGTTCTGATTTATCGGGTGCCGATAAGCTCAAACGCTTCATCCACGTCTTCACCTCTGTTTTTGATGATGAGTTTGGCCGCTGCGTGTCCAGCCCCGGTCCTGAACCCCTATCCGATAAATATCTGGCCCAGATCGACCCCCTCTATACCGAACTTGATACCGCGACACGAAACATAATAGAAAGCGGGGTCAAGGATGGATCACTACGTCAGTGCAACCCGAAAATAGTCACCTTTACCATGCTCGGCGCTATCCACTGGATGACCCGCTGGTATCAGATTGATGGTGAGATGACCACAGAAGAAGTCGCTGACGAGATGATTTCCTTACTCGCCCATGGCCTTGAAAAATAGCCTATAGTGCCAAGTTGGCTATAAGCCACCGAAACGCTGGCCGTGTGCAAACCGATTAAAGCGTCACCATTGCCGAGTCACTAAGCAAGCTCCTGCGTCCAGAGCTGTAGTCCCTGCCAGTATTCTTGCCCTACCATCACAATTGGAAATGGCCTGACCTTGTCAGTCTGCACCAGGGTCAGCGCCTCAAATAATTCGTCCAGGGTGCCATAACCGCCCGGGAAAACTACAAAGCCGACGGCATGTTTAACGAACATGAACTTGCGGACAAAAAATAGCGAAACTCCAGGCTAATGCCCTGAAAGCGGTTGGGCTTTTGCTCCATCGGCAAGGTGATATTAAGCCCGACTGTACTGGCCGGGGTACCATGACAACCTTTGTTGGCTGCCTCCATAACCCCTGAACCACCGCCCGTTATCACCGGTATATTTTCGTTACCCAACAACTGTCCTAATTTCTCGGCTTCTTCGTACCAGCGTGCCCCCTCCTGCATCCTCGCGCTACCGAATACCGTCACTGCCTGGCCAAGTTTGGCCAATGTCTCTATCCCATCCACCAACTCCGATTGAATACGCAACACACGCCACGCCTCCGGCACTTTGGTTTCATCCATCATTTTCACCCACAGCCGACACAACGATGAGTATAGATAGTCAAGCCCTACCTTGTGAAATTCTTTATACTGGATATAATTACAGTATTAAAATGGAGCAGATCATGAACGACAAACTGACTCGGCGTCAGGCCCAAATTCTAGAATTCATCGAGCAAACCCTTAGCTCTACAGGTTTTCCACCCACCCGTGCTGAAATCGCCACCGAATTCGGCTTTCGCTCAGCCAACGCCTCAGAAGAACACTTACGCGCACTGGCCCGCAAAGGCGTGATTGAAATGACTCCAGGCGCTTCGCGGGGCATTCGCCTGATCACCCCGCCTCAAGGGCTACCTATCGTGGGTCAGGTGGCTGCAGGCGACCCCATTCTGGCCGAACAGAATATTGAAGATTACTGTGAAGTGCCCGCCTCGCTTTTCCATCCAAGAGCTGATTTCCTGTTGCGCGTCAAAGGCCAAAGCATGCGCGACATCGGCATACTTGATGGCGACCTGCTCGCCGTTCACCAAACACCCCTCGCAGAAAATGGCCAGATTATTGTCGCCAGAATTGATGATGAAGTTACCGTCAAGCGACTTAAAAAAACCCGCAGCCGCTACGTAATCGCCTTATTACCAGAGAACCCTGACTACCAACCAATAGAAGTCGATTTACGGGAACAGGAGTTTGCTATCGAAGGTCTTTATGTGGGGGTTCTACGAACTCACTAAGCTGGTTTAAATTTCAGGATTTGCATCAAGGGATGAGAACTGCATCCACTGCAAAAGAATCCGTGGTATATACCTTTTAAGAGAGGTTTCCTCCAGGCGGCTTAACTATCAAAATTTGCCACACGGGACCTGTAATAGAGGAGTTTTTATAAGAGGGTTGTAATCGTGCTTTCGTCAATGTTGATTTTTGCAGACTTTCCAGAACACGCAAACTCAAGGAATTAAGCCGGACATAACACCCGGCTCTCATCAATTAAAATAATTTTCGAACCAATATTACTTTCGCAAACCTTTACGCCAGTCCCGAAATTTATCCAGCATCGTATTATGTTTAAGATCGGTAAACTCACCGGCATCAAGGAATACCTTGTTACATTGTGGACAAGCTTCCATCCAGATATGGGTCTGAACCGGGTCAGAAATTTTATCCATCTTCACATCGCATGCTGGACAATTAATATCGTCAACTTTATCGTAACGTTCCCCAGTGCTTTCATAACCGACATCTAGTACCGCTTCGGACAGCCAGACATCTTTGCCGCCCTCTATCGCTTCCTGGCCACAAAATATGCCGTAGCAGCCTGTGCATCGATCTAGCTCGATGCTTTTAAACGTTTTGCTTTCCATTGGTCTGCTGCATTTTGGACATTCCACAGTATCGTTCCTCTCCCAGATTTATTATTACGTCGTTTGAGGGTGCATTTATACATTAGTGCGGCTTTGTGTCAATTAGCAGGTGGCATTTCCCCACTAGCGTTGAGACAAGACCTCCCCGATAGTGGCATTAACTGATTATTTGAGAGAGACTTAGGATTATAGAGTCGAAAATTCGGGTATTAGGCACGACCGTATCCTGACCCTTGCAATTAATATAACAATATATTGGACTATCACCATGGAATTAAACGATGTCATGCGCACCACCTTCGCCGCACGGGACTACACCGAAGAAAACCTGCCTGACCAGATACTCTACGACATTATCGACCACGCCCGCTTTGCGCCCAGCGGCGGCAATCGCCAGGGTAATCGAGTCATTATCATCAGAGAGCTGGCTACCAGGCAAAGCCTGGCCAAACTCGCTGAACCTGCCGCAAAACGCTATATGGCCCAGGTGCAAGCGGGCGAAAACCCCTGGAATACTATTATTCCGAGCAAGGTCAGCCAACAACAAATCGACCAGGCTATCGTTCCGGACTTGCTACTTAGTCACTATACAGAGGCAGCCGTGGTATTGGTGTTTTTGGTGGATCTACGGGAAGTGGCGTCGATGGATCAGCACCTGAATCGGGTCGGCATTATCAGTGGCGCTTCGATTTATCCCTTCGTCTGGAACGTTTTGCTCGGCGCTCGTCAGGCAGGCTTCGGCGGTACGCTCACGACCCTGCCTGCAGCGAGTGAGCCTGAGGTTCAAAAACTTCTCCGTATTCCAGAGCATTATGCCGTCTGTGCCGTCACACCCATTAGCAAGCCGATAAAACAACTCTCTAAACTGAAACGACGGAGCGTGGAAGACATTGCAACTTTGGAACAATTTGATGGCGAGGTATTTACGAAACCGTAAGAAACAAAAGAGCAACTAGCTTTCCAGGTAAATACTATCCCCTGGCTCAACCAAGCCTTCGACTAACACCGCGGCATAAACCCCGGCCAGTCTGTTATGGGCTTTGCTGACCTGCCGTAATATCGCTGGCTCCGTCTCTCCAGTATCCGGGTCAAAGGTAATCATTTCACAACGTGGATCCCGCTCGACGATAGATACCACCACCCGATCACCCAGTCTCAAGGTTCTGCCAACAAAGTCGTCTTCAGAAAACCCCGCCATACCCGCTAAATCGATAGAAATGTTAGCCCTGAAGCGCCGACCGTCTATGGGTATACCAACTTCTTCGGACAGCTGCTGCACCGTTTGCACAGAAATCAGCGAAATAGGGCGGCCATCCGTTAAGGCCCGATCAGAGCGATACAGAGACAATTCGGGACCTTGTTTATTTCCCCCAGGCGAGTCGGAAGTGTTGTTTGCCAGCATCTGCATAAGCAGAGGATCACCAATGGCGAGCACCTGGCCCTCGGGTGTTTCCACATCGACCACCAGCTCATCTTCGGAGCCAAACAAAGGTGTGATGCCTATACTGTAGGTCTCTGCCTCGGCCCAGCTATGGGGCTGACGGGCGTGTTCAGGGTGTCGAAAGCGAGGCGTGTAGAGCAGCATTTCCTGCTTATCTCGGCCTGTAAAGTAGGGAAAGAATGCCGGAGCGGCTGGGCTCTTAAACGCGTATATGCGGTCACCGTAGATTCCAGAGTAGCCGACAAAGGCCTGATCAAGCTGCTCGCCGCGCATGCTTTTAACCGGGTATCGGTCAAGCCTGTCAATGCTGCCGATGACTTTGCCAACCTCATTGTTATCGACCCCACTATTATCGACATTACGCTTATCAACAGCCATACCCTTGCCCCGAACACGTCATATTAATGTTTGCGTTATTTGTTATCAGATTCCACCTTCTCAGACACGACTTTATCCGGCACGACGTCAGCAATAATATCCCAGGACTTCCATTCGGCGTCCGGGGTTTCAATACCTTCGTGGGGAACATAAACCGATTCGGCATGCCCTTCTACCGGGTGAATATAGCGCGGGCAATTAATAAATGTATTACGGACTTCTATTCTGACAATCATCTGTGCTTCATGATATTCAGCCATTAATTCGTCATCAGCGCTGACTGTAGCTGTACCGTGCAAGCGCAGGCGATGGGGGTTTTCAAAGTCTATAAACAATAAACCGACATTATTATTACGATTTATATTGCCAGCACTGAGGAACATGCCGTTGCCATCGTAGAGGGGAAAGGCAATATGGCTACTGTCGAGCACTTTCACAAAGCCCTTTGTGCCACCTTTATAGGAAACCGTCGGCCTGCCCT
>JAHRWI010000059.1 GCA_019090225.1 Porticoccaceae bacterium | reverse complement strand
GGGGCAATCCGGGGCCGGGAGGGTGGGGTGCATTGCTGAGGCAGGGTGCTGATGAAAAAGAAATTTACGGTAGTGAGGCTGATACGACCAATAACCGGATGGAGTTGATGGCGGCGATTGAGGCACTGGTGGCGCTTAAGGTTGCCTCTGAAGTGGATCTTACGTCGGACTCCCAATACGTACGCAAGGGGATCACCGAATGGTTGCCTAACTGGAAAAAACGTGGCTGGAAAACTGCAGCCAAAAAGCCCGTAAAAAACAAAGATCTCTGGCAACAACTAGAGTCTGCGGCTGCACGCCATGAAGTAACCTGGCATTGGATCAAGGGACATAGCGGTCACCGAGAAAACGAAATAGCAGATAGCCTGGCTAATAGAGGTATTGATGAAATGTTGGGAAGAGTATGACTATCACCAGACAAGTAGTACTAGATACCGAGACCACAGGTCTGGAGTGGACACAGGATCATCGAATCATAGAGATTGGCTGTGTAGAGCTGATTAATAGACGGTTTACGGGCCGACACTTTCATCGTTATATCAACCCCCAGAGAGAGATCGATGCTGGCGCGATGGAGGTTCACGGTATCACGCAGGAATATCTCGAAGACAAGCCCACTTTCGATATTATCGCCAGCGAATTTCTCGAATTTGTCAGTGGTGCTGAGCTAGTTATTCATAACGCAGTCTTTGATCTCGGCTTTTTAAACCACGAACTTCGCCGGATGAATTTAGGTGATAACCTACTCGATGACCCGAGCCGGGTGGTGGATACACTCCTGATGGCGAGGCAACTTCATCCGGGCCAGCGCAATAACCTGGACGCCTTATGTAAACGCTACGGCGTAGATAATTCTCAAAGAACGTTACACGGCGCTCTTTTAGATGCTGAAATTCTGGCCGATGTGTATTTATTAATGACTGGGGGGCAAACCGATCTCGGTCTGGGTGGTGAACAATCTGCCACGCAAATGAACGGCGACTCAGATATCAAAATCAAGCGCCTGGTGGCCAAGAGAAATGCGCTAAAGGTGGTTTATGCCGATGAGACTGAGCTTGAATTGCATGACAAAACTATAACAAGTATCGCGTCAAAGAGCGGGCAGCCGGATCTTTGGTAACAAGCTTCAAGAGTGAACGACAAAGGAATCCACTGTCATCGGTCATACATAATGAGAACTGCTTGAATTCGCCAGGTGATTTTTGGGTATTCCCGAGGCAAATTTAGCGCCCCATTTTAAGTAAAGTGGTTCCTGTTAAAGCAGCTCTTTAGTTATCCAGGGTATGATTCAGAGAAGCAAAAGAGGGTTTGCTACCAACTGGAATAAAAGCCCTGTATTATGTCGCTACTATCCCGCTAAATATAGCAAAGCCCTTGATAAACAAGTATTTTTTTGGGTGTTACCTGGCCTAGCCCCTATCAACCGATCACGATGCTTCACGCCCTATGAATACACTCAATAGTCACGTTATAGACCTACTTAACGGCGAACTTGGTTTCGTCATTGGTGAGGCCCAGCAGTTGGCGGAGAACCTCGATATTCAGCATTTCCAAGTGCTGCGGGATGCGATGAGCCAACTGCGCGGAACCTGTGTTATCGCTGGCCTGGACAGTTTGTCCCGTTTGTCAGAAGAAATCGTACTCTCTATCGATGCGGCAATGGCCGATCAAATCGACCGGGAAGCATTAAAAGTTTTACTACAGAGTAGTTTGGCCGCTGCCAATAAACTGGTCAAAGCTATTGTTGATGCCCGACAAGACAATGCCTGTATATTATTGCCAGAAATGACCGCGTTGCGACGACTACGCGGCGAGCCGCCACTCTACGAATACCATTGCCTGAATAATGTCCAATGGCCAGAGTTCGATAAACAGGTTGCCTCGAACTCTCTTGGTGGCGAACAGAAAGACGACGTTAAACGACTGCTCCATCTTTATCAATTCGGTTTACTCGATGTCATTCGAGATAATAACCGCAATAATGCTTTCATCATTCTTTTTCGGGTTGCCCAACGACTACAAAATATAGCCGTCCTGGAATCGGAAAAAAATTATTGGTGGGTTGTGGGTCTTGTGGTTAGGGCGCTTGCAGAAAATAAACTGGACTTACAGGTTGAGCGAATTCGTCTGCTTGCGGTGATTGAAAAGCAATTAAGATTGCTGGCTGTTGAAAACTCGGGGGATGACCGTAATCCTTACCCAGAAGGGCTGTGGCGCGCCTTTGTTAGTCTGGTGGCATTGATAGAAACGAAAGATAGTGAAGAGCAAGAACGACGAATACGGGTGGGAATTCCACAGCTGGATTTTACTGAAAAAGACATCAGTGCGATAAGAAAATTCATTATCGATGATGATGGTGAAGATGAAGCTAAGCTATTTCGATCCCTTAAAGACCTGATCTGGAATACGCGTTATGTGCTGGACATCCCAGAGAATACTCGTATTGATGGTGATTCGACGGTGATTGCTGAGTTGCAGGAAGCTTTCAATAAGATGGCAGCTCTCTGGAATGAAACTGGTTTTGAAGGACTGTCCCGTCGTTTTAAACAATTTAGTACCAAACTCGAATCCAGGGAAGCTGAGGTTGAGCTTTCTCAAGAGTTAATGGT
>JAHRWI010000058.1 GCA_019090225.1 Porticoccaceae bacterium | reverse complement strand
TGAAATGCATTGTTTTCTAGCCTCCGTTTTTTATAATTCAATTCTCGATATTCGATGTTCGATTTAAGGTTTCGCCGCTTACCCGGCATATTGGTTAAAGTCCAAAATAAGCTTTGCTAATTCCTCGGGTTTTTCGATGTCCGCATAATGGCCGCACTCGTTAATGTGAAAAACTGCTGAACCGGGAATCAGTTCAGCGAATTGTTGACAGCAGATGGGCGGCACAATCTTATTGTTTACTCCCGCTATTAGCTGGGCGGGGGTAGTAACCGCGCGTAATAAATTTTCCAGGGCGCGATCAAACATATAGGGTTTCCATGCAATTCGGGTGGTCATTTCCCGATTGATTTCCCAGGCGACTAGCTGTTCGACATCAGGTAAGTCTCCAAATGTCGCGTGATAAGCGGTGAGATCATTAAAGCCCGTACGAATATATTCTTCCGAGCTAACCAGGAATTGATCCATGATTTCGCCTTCCCTTGGCTGTAGACCCATGGGGTTTACCAAACTCATGGCCCTGATACTGTCATAAGTCGTGGTCGCCATTTCTGCAGCAATCCAGCCACCAAAACCCAAACCGACCAGATAAGGTTGAGTACCCAGGTTCATTTCCCGCAGCAACCATTGGCATACTGTCGCTAAATCACGAACGCTGCGCATCCACTCGGGACGATCTGAGGTATCAAACCCGGGCAGTGAGGGGATGTAAACGGTATAGGTTTCCGCCAGCCGATCGTAAAAGGGTAGCCAACCAGAATTACCAATATCGTGATGAATAATAACCAAGGGGTCACCCGAACCCCCAGTCAGAATATCTATATTTTGATCATTAATAGTCTGTTTAATAAGCGAATTGGACGCCATTGTTTTAATCCTTGCTTTATGTCCTGACCAGATGTTCCCGTGGCCATGGATTTTATTATTCGAGATTAAAGTAGCCCTGTATGCCACCGTTTTTGACATTAGTCGTCATCAAGGTGTTTAGAAAGCATAGAAGGGGTTTTTGAAACTGTCCACACTAAAGGTTCGTGTCCAGGCAGTTATACCCGATTAGCAATAACTACAATGGGTTCACAGACAAAAGAGCTGGGCCGTTAGCGCAGGATTTATTAGTCTAAGCCTGCCTGCTGATTTCGCGATCTAAATAGCCTGTGGTACCGGAACTCTTGCCACATAGTCAGATTCCAAACTGCCCAGATACAGCTGCCCCTCGTATTCCAGCACGCTGGTTATCAAGCCCACTTCGCCGGTGTGGGAGTCCATAAAATGAGTGATATTGCCATCGAGATCAACGCCGACAAACAAACCGTAACTGGGTAATTCGAGGCCAAGGAAAAACTCCGGAACCGAAGACATAAATTGTGGCAGGCGCATCATTAGTTTCTTTTTGAAGGGCTTTGAGGCCAGGGCATCAACTTTGGGGAAGCGAGGAAAAGCCAATGCAATCCAGTAGGTGCCCTTACCGTTATAGGTGATGTTGTCTGGCGCGCCGGGCAGGTTTTCGATAAAGAAATCTCGCTGCCCAGCTTTTGGCCCTTTCAACCATAGACGCGACACTCGAAAGCCCACTGTTTCGTTGACCAGCACATAGTCTTCGTCTGGGCTCAGACAGACGCCGTTGGCGAGATGCATGTCATCAAGTGCCACCGAGCTAGTTTGAGTGGCCGGGTCATAGCAAATCAATTCGCCCAGAGGATTGTCCTCCATCATCGCCAGGTTGGCCTGTGAAATATCATATTTACTGGAAATATCACTGAAGTAGATTTTCCCATCAGAGGCGATAGCGAGATCATCGGCAACGTTATATTTACGGCCATTAACGGAATCGCTTAATACACTGAATTCCCCGGATGGTGTCACCTGTACCAGCCCCTTCATCATGTCGCACAGAATCAGGTTACCCTGGGCGTCGAATTTCAGGCCGATGGGTCGACCACCGGTATTAGCAATCACTTCTGGATCGCCTGATCCGTCAATGCTGGCGCGAACCACGTCGCCATTACCTAAGCCGGTATAGAGCATGCCATCCTTTATTGCCGTTGCCTCCGGCCCGGCCATCTTGCCCCGCCACATTTTTTCAGCACCTCCCAGGCTATTGCACAAAGCAAATTTCCCCTCATAAGGCGGCGCTTTAGGCGGGTTCCAGCCCTGTGGGTTAATGGGTACAGGCCAGAACAGCAAGTATGCGGCCAACAAAACAACAGCAAGAATCAGAAAGCTTGAGATCATAATTGTCTCCATTAGTAATAAAGCCTGGACTCGCAGGCAGCTATCAATTATTTTAATTTTTGATTTTTTTGGTGCCTGACAAAATATAGACCACAATCGCGTACAAACCCCAAGTTTTTGTGAAGATAACTGACAACGATTATTGAGGGAGTGTATAGGCTAGCTCTTTGCGGCGTGCAGTCATCAAGGTTCGGGCAGAATAAACAGCATTAAAGAGGAGAACATAATGGGTCGTGTAGAGGGAAAAGTAGCGCTGGTTACCGGTGGTGCCATGGGCATGGGTGAATCTCACAGCCTGCTATTGGCCCGAGAAGGTGCCAAAGTTGTGGTGACGGATATCAATGCCGAGGCAGGTGAGGCGACGGCCCAGCAGATTCGAGATGAGGGCGGCGAGGCGATATTTATCCAGCATGACGTCGCGAGCGAAAGCCAATGGCAGGATGTTATCGATCAGACGATATCAGCTTACGGTCACATCGACATTCTTATTAACAATGCCGGGATTGTAATTTCCAAGCCTAATGAGACAACCACCCTGGAGGATTGGGATCTCACCATGGCTATCAATTCCACCGGGGTTTTTCTGGGCTGCAAGCTGGTGGTGCCGGCAATGGAAAAAGCTAGCGGTGGCTCCATCGTTAATATCTCGTCGATTTACGGCATTATCGGTGCGCCCAATGCGGCGGCATACCAGGCCTCAAAAGGCGCGGTGCGGATGCTGACTAAATCCTGAGCAGTGGATTATGCCCAATACAATATCCGTGTGAATTCCATCCACCCCGGGGTTATTCGTACCCCCATGCTGGGCGACGCGGCTAACAATGATGCGGCCATTAAAGAGGTTCTCGCAGGCACCATTCTCGAGCGCGCAGCCGAGCCGATCGAGGTCTCTTATGCTGTGCTATTGCTGGCTTCGGATGAATCGTCCTATATGACCGGTTCCGAATTGGTCGTCGATGGCGGCTATACGACCGTCTAAGCAAAATTGCATACCTGGAAGATCAATGGCAATTAAATAACAATCGATTAAGCGAAGCCCCAGCAGTAAAAGGGGAAGAGCATGTTGGAGGAAAAAAATATGGGCCGATTAGAAGGCAAAATTGCGCTTATCACCGGTGGCGGCGATGGCATGGGAGCATCTCACTGCAAACTGTTTGCGCAGGAAGGTGCGCGTCTGGTCGTCACAGATCGTCGTGAAGAGCCTGGCCAGCGAGTAGTCGATGAGATCGTCGCGGGAGGTGGCGAAGCCATCTTCGTTGGCCAGGATGTGGCCAACGAAGCGGACTGGCACAAGGTCGCTGCAGCCACCATGGAGAAGTATGGCAAAACCGATATATTGGTCAATAATGCCGCCATAGCCTCATTTAAAAGCGCCAAAGACGCGACGCTTGAAGAATGGAATCTAATCATGGACGTTTGCGCCAAAAGCATATTTTTAGGCTGCAAAATCATGTTGCCGGCCATGCAGGCGGCTGGCGGCGGATCAATCGTCAATATTTCCTCAATCTCTGGTATCGCGGGCATGCCCAACCAGGCTGCCTATCAGGCGGGCAAAGGTGCAGTGCGGGTATTGAGCAAATCCATTGCCGTTGATTACGCCAAATATAATATTCGCTGTAATAGTGTTCACCCCGGTGCTGTGCGCACCCGTGGCACCAGCAGAGTAATGCAGGATCCAGGTTTTATTGATGCGATTCTCACCAATACCATCCTCGGTCGGGTGGCGGAACCGGTCGAGCTATCTTACCCAGTATTGTTTCTGGCCTCGGACGAATCCTCCTTTGTTAACGGCGCAGAAGTCGTGGTAGATGGTGGCTATACGGCCAAATAAAGCAACCGCCCACCCTGCCCGACTCATAAAAAACAGCCCCTTGAAGGATTCTACATAGCCACCCTGATGCCCTTGACCGTATTTACGGTTAGGGGCATAGCCCTTCTCAATCTATGACGGCGCTAAATTTTGTTTTCTATGCTTACTGAACTATCTTAATAACATCCTCAGTAACATCAGACTTTCCAAACACAACAATCTCAGCCCATTAATAAAAACGCGACAATAAAAAACCAACTCATACAGGAATATAAAAATGCTAACTCACAAAGATTTAGGTGGCTCGGGCTTAAAGGTCGGGCCACTGGTATTTGGCGGCAATGTGTTTAACTGGACAGCAGACGAGGCGACTTCACTCAACCTCTTAGATGCCTTCATCGACTCGGGCCTGAACATGGTCGACAGCGCGGATGTTTATTCCTCGTGGGTGCCGGGCCATAAAGGTGGTGAATCCGAAGACCTGATCGGCAAATGGCTTGCCCGGGGTGGACAGCGCGACAAGTTGTTGATCGCCACCAAATGCGGCATGGAGATGGGGCCTGAGGCCAAGGGCCTGTCACGGGGTCACATCACTCGCTCGGTGGATGCCTCGCTTAAACGTCTTGGTACCGATTATATCGATCTGTACCAGGCCCACATGGATGACCGCAAAACGCCGCTGGAAGAAACCCTGTCGACCTATACCGACCTGATCAAAGAGGGAAAAATCCGCGCCATCGGGGCATCGAATTATAGTGCTGAACGTTTGGCCGAGGCCTTGCAGGTTTCTAAGGATAAGGGCCTGGTCCGCTATGAAAGCCTGCAACCTCAGTACAATCTTTATGATCGCGCTGATTATGAATCATCGTTGGAAAAGACCTGTGTGGATAACGGCCTGGGTGTTATTCCCTATTTTGCCCTGGCAGCGGGTTTCCTGACCGGCAAATATCGTAGCAAAGCCGATCTTGAAGGCAGCCAGCGCGGCGGCATGGTCAAAGGCAAACTCGATGATCGCGGTATGAACATCCTCGACGCCCTGGATCAAGTCGCGGGTGATCTTGGGGCAACGCCGACACAAGTTGCGCTAGCCTGGCTGATTGCACGGCCAAGCGTTAGTGCACCCATCGTCAGCGCCACCAGTTTGGAGCAGTGGGCAGATATCGAAAAATCCATGCAATTGGACTTATCTGGGAACGCTATGAACACGCTGGAAAAAGCCAGCGCATAATTATAACAAACGAAACGGGAAAACTGTGATGGGAAGACTAGACGGAAAGGTGGCAATATTGAGTGGTGGTGGTCGCGGTATCGGCCGGGCTACGGTAGAGATGATGGTTGCTGAAGGAGCTAAAGTGACCTTCACTGATATCAATGTGGAGAACGGCCAGGCGGTCGCCGATTCGCTCGGCGACAATGCCATGTTCATCGAGCAGGATGTAACCGACAGTGCGAGCTGGCCGAAAGTTGTCGCAGCAACTAAAGAGCGCTTCGGCCTAATCAACGTGCTGGTCAACAATGTTGGCTGGGTAACGCTTGATGATGCCGACATCGAACATGAAAGCGACGAGGGCTGGCGTAATATTATCGCCATTAATATGGACAGCGTTTTCTATGCCTGCCGCACGATTGTGCCGGAAATGCGCGAAGCTGGCGGTGGCTCAATCGTCAATATATCGTCGATGGCAGGTAAGCTTGGCACGCCTTCTATGGTTGCTTACGGTGCAGCGAAAGCCGGTGTCTGGGAGATGACCAAATCGGTCGCGCTGCACGGCGGTCGCGGCGAGGCCAAAATTCGCTGCAATTCGATCCATCCCGGACTCATCCAGACGCCGCTTGGCTTAGGCGTACTGGGAACGCACAAGGGTGGCGACCCAAGTGAAACGGTCGCCCGCTGGGTCAAGGGTACGCCGATGGGTCGCCCGGGTGAGCCCGAAGACATCGCCTATGCGGTGATATTTTTAGCCTCGGACGAATCGAGCTATATCACCGGGGTCGACATTCCCGTCGATGGTGGGCGCCAGGCGGGATAACTCTGCGCTCACTGGGGCCGATGCCGAACCGGGGCAGTCAATTAACTTGTGGCTGAACTTAAGCAACAATAAGTCTATCCGCCCACCAGGGCAGCGAACATAAGCAACCATACACAAGCATAAAAAACCTACACAAACAAAGGAGAGCAAATTATGGGCCCATTAAAAGGTGTGAAAATAATCGAGATAGCGGGCATAGGCCCGGTTCCCCATGCCGGCATGATGCTGGCAGATATGGGTGCAGAGGTTATTCGTGTCGACCGTGCCGTTGGTATGGCAGGCAGTTTAGCCATGGACAGGCCCTTTGATATCCTTGGTCGCGGCCGCAAATCCATACGTGTAAACCTGAAAGACCCAGAGGGTATTGAAGTGGTTTACCGCCTTATGGAAACTGCTGACGCAGTGCTCGAAGGCTTTCGACCAGGCGTCATGGAGCGCCTGGGGCTGGGGCCAGATGAGGTGCTGGCGCGCTGCCCGCAAATCGTCTATGCCCGTATGACTGGCTGGGGTCAGGAAGGTCCTCTCGCTAATACTGTGGGCCACGATATCAATTACATTGCCCTGGGCGGAGTGCTTGGTGCCATCGGTCCGAAAGATGAAAAGCCGACCATTCCTTTGAATCTGGTGGGTGATTTTGGCGGCGGTGGCATGTTGCTGTGGGGTGGTGTGATGGGCGGCATCATTGAATCAATGAAATCGGGTAAGGGACAGGTCGTCGATGTCGCCATGCTTGATGGCGCAGCTATTTTGATGGCAGCCAACTATGGCATGCACGCACAGGGTTTATGGAGCGAAGGCCGAGGTACAAACTTTATTGATGGCGGCTCCCATTTTTATCAGACCTACGAATGTTCCGACGGTGAATACATATCTGTGGGTGCCTTTGAGCCGCAATTTTATGCCGACCTGATGAAGCGAGGAGGATTTGATGCCGAGGACCCCCTGTTTAAGCAGCAGTTCAACAAGGAAAATTGGCCGAAATGTCAGGAGATCGTCGCCGCCAAATTTATAACCAAAACCCGTGATGAGTGGACGGCACTGTTGGAGCAGAGTGATATATGTTTTGCCCCTGTATTGTCAATGGATGAAGCGCCAAAGCATCCCCACAACGTTGCCCGTAAAGTATTTGCCGAGCGAGACGGCTGGATGCAACCCTCCCCCGCGCCACGTTTCAGCCGCACGGTAGAAGAAGTTCAGTGCCCTACGCCGGTGTCGGGCGTTGATACCCGCCAGGTACTGGAAGAAAATGGCTTTGATCAGACAGAAATTGATGCCTTGATAGCCAAAAATTCGGTGGCTGGGCCGATAGAAGACGATAGCGCTGCGGCTTAATCAACAGCGTAGCCGCCGTTTTTATTAGCGTTTTTTACGAGCTTGCTTTATTCGAGACGAACCGTTGCAACTTTTTAAGAGACTAACTGTTGCAAGACTAATTGATGGAGAAACGTTTGGGGATTGTCCGCCAGCCGGGAAGCGATCATCCGCACCTGGTCTTCCTTGCGTTTTCGCCGCAACAGGTGATCAAGATTATTTAAGGGCTGACCGGCGAAATACATCTGAGTCGTCAGCGACTCGTATCCTGCGCTCGACACCTTAAAATGTATATGAGGCGGTCTTTGCCAGCCGGGCGCAGCAGGGTAAGCACCTGGCATAACCGTCTTAAAACGCAACTTACCTTCACTTCCTGTAACGGCGAGTGCCCAGCCCTGAAAATCAGGATCAGACTCCGCAGGGTTAGGATCACGGGGATGGTTGTACTTTCCTGATGCAGCAGCCTGCCATAAATCAACCAGTGCATCTTCGATACCATTGCCCTCAATATCTGTTATCTGGACTTCGACAATGATGTGCTTTCCTTTTGCCACGCCAGAGCGCCCCTCTATACGTGTTAAATCAAAATCCTTGTCTTTCCGTTTGACCCTCGGATAAAAAGGCCCCTCAATTTCAGAGGGTGTAATTTCTAATTTACGGTCGCTCCGAGAACCAGAGGCTCGAAGGCTCCATCCTATACCCAAACAGCTTAGTCCCGAATAGGTCAGAGCTTTAAGTACAAATCTTCGATCAAAGCGTTTCATCATTGCGAGGAGAACAAATTCCCAAGTAGTTGTTAGAGGGCTAGTATCAGAGGGCTGGTGTCATAGGATAATAAAATCGCCTGGAAGGCGGCTATTACATAGGGGTTTTACCATACTTTTCTTAACACTGCGTATGCCGTTGTTACTTGCCATCAACCGCTGTTAGGGCTTCCCTGCGCGGCTTTCTATAAAGTAAGCATTATCAATGGTGAGTGGTTTAGCAGCACACAATTTTTCAAAATTAGTCGTCGCCGTAGCACTTGCACTGGCTGATACCGGTGCTGTTACAGCACTCATAAATTCCTTTATCGCGGGACTCTCAAATTCTTCGGAGAAAGAAAAGATCACTGGCACTGTGCTGCGCCGCACGAGCGGTGCGGCGTGTTCATCTGGAATATCACAAGCAAACACGACGACCTGTAACGACATGTTCGACGACGTTGTGACAAGGCAGCTGTCGGTGTTCACTGAAATTGTCGTACCCTCGTAAAGTGGGTGCGTGCCACACAGCAGGGTTCCGCAGCATGTAGACATCATGGTGGTATTGAACGCGTCTGCCCTTAGCTTTGAGAATTCCAGTAATTCTCGCGATGCTTCGTCGACCGTTAAAGCGTTCGCGAAATAGACCAGATCAACCCCACGTTCAAAATTAGCAACCGCGTCGGGCAGCGAATTGCCTGGATTTTTGCTTGCAGAAATTAAACCTCTTTGGCGGCAATCAAAACACAGACATTCAATGTGGAAACGCACGGTCGGGTCACACAAGGTGATTCGGCAGGCGCCACATCGACACTCAAGAAAAGCCTCAGACTCGGTCATAATCAGCACACCGCGCAGTGAAAGTCAGGGGGGGGGATAAGACTAGTTCGTTTTATAGCCTGCCACAACCTGGCACGCGCGCTTATTCCCAAAGACAGTACCCTTGCGATCTCACCCATGGAAAATATTATTGGATCAATGGATAGCGTGAGTGCCGCCGCCCCCAATGGCATGGCTTTCAAAGGTAACGATTATAAAGTTCCAGTTGTTTCGATAGTGTTGACTAGCAATTAATCAAATACACCACCGTGCTCCAGCCATTGTGCGCAATCCGGACTAAGCACTTCACTAATGCGTTTGTCGTACTGGGTCAGTTGTGCCGGGGTCATCACATCCTTCCAACGGCCATTGGTGCCTTTATTAATAAAAATATCTGAGCCACCTTCAAAGAAGGTTTTGGCCATGGGAATATCTTCAGGCGCTTTTTGTTTCATCGAATCGAAGGATGATCGTTCGGTAATTTCCCTGTGGCTCTCGGGCGTCATTTCGATATCTAAAAAATCGGCAATACGTTTGATCTCCCCGCCCCGATCTTTTAACAGATCGTTGTAATGGACAAACATGATATTGGCCAGGTGGCGATAGGGCCACCAGGTTTTTA
>JAHRWI010000057.1 GCA_019090225.1 Porticoccaceae bacterium | reverse complement strand
TCATTCTTATTTCCTCATCATTACAAAAGTTAATTATTAAGTTTGTCCAGCTAGCCTTCTAACGAGTCTTCCAATAAATCCAGCGCCGCTTGAGTAAAGGCCCACATATTGGCAGCCCTGTCATCCTCGCCGGTTTTAAGGACGATGGCTTTTTCCACACCAGGTCCAACGACCGCGATACAGGTCAGACCTGCTGGATCACCGTAACGCGTACCCGTTGGCCCCGCCGCTCCGATTTCGCCAATACCCCAGTCTGTATCAAGTTGGGTACGGATAGTCTTTGCCAGATGCAAGGCCGTTGCTTCGCTTAAGGCTTTACCACTGGCAATATCGAGAGAAGAGTTAAGCAGGGCTTTCCAGGCCTGACGGGTATAAACTACGCTGCCGGCTCGGAAATAATTTGATGCCCCCGGTATGGCCAATAAAGCGGCTGATATCAAGCCGCCAGTGGAGGATTCCGCCACCGCAACCGTTTGGCTCTTGCTGCTTAATAGCTCCCCGACTTTTGCGCCTAAATTATCGAGCGTCGGCTGGCTGTTCTGCGATTTATTATTCATTTTTTTGACCTTAATTGTTTTGCTGACTAATGGTTTTACCAATCAATTATATTTATCGATTAAGTATTTTCATCCACTATTCTATTTTCCCACTATGGGATTTCCAGATTAATTTGTTATTTCTATACCGTTAAAGGTGTGGCGCTATTTCATTCTGCACCCGCGTTATCAACTGCCGATTTAATGCCAGATCGGGACTGTTGGCATCGAGAATAATATGCGTCGCCCCCGCTTGCTGATATGCCCCGAGCATTTCGATCAATTCTGAAATAGTGCCTTTCAGAGTACGCCGCTGAGCAGGAGGTCGATCCCAGGGTGCGTCGGCAATTTCAAAGGTGGTGCGTAAGGCGACGGGAATGTTCGAGCTGCGTCCGGCGGCAGCAAGCTCAGTTTGTAATAATGGCAAGGCTTCACCTAACTCATCCGGCGATAGCGCCAATGGATGCCAACCCGTGCCGTGGGCTATCAAACGTCGTTTGGCCGCTGCACTGTTGCCACCGACCCAAATGGGTGGGCCATCCTTTTCAACAGGTTTTGGGGAAAACAATTGCCCAGAAAAGGCGTAATATTCACCGGCAAACTCAGGCAGCTCCTGAGTCCATAATGCCTTCATAGCCGCCAGACATTCATTGGCGATTTGGCCGCGCTTGCTAAACGACACACCCAGCGCGTCGTATTCATCGCGGGTAATACCGACTCCGACACCAAGAATCACTCGGCCTTCAGAAAACTGATCCAGACTCGCCACCATCTTGGCGAGCCGCACCGGATGATGCCAGGGCAAAACCAGTACCGAGGTGCCCAGGTGAATCTTAGTAGTCGCTGCTGCAATGGCGGTCAACACGGTAAGGGCTTCGTGATAAGGGCGATTACCCAAACGCTTAGCCACATAAGCTGTGTTAAACAGGTGTTCGCTGACCCACACCGAATCAAAGTCAGCCTGCTCGGCTTCAGTAGCCAGAACCACCAGGTCAGAAATTCTATCGACACCCTGATTATTGGGAATGCTAAAACCCAGTTTCATGCTGACTCCAGACGTATCCGACATTACTTTTTTTAAATTCTCAGCTGCTTCTGTAATAAGGCCCCTTAAATAACAGAGGCCATGGTCAAACGCAGGCAATCACTATAGCTGGGGGATACTAAAGACAAGTCAACAATAGTGATTAAGCCAAAGTGTGGTTTAAGTGGGGATTAAAGGTCGAAGTCGATAACACCCCGCGCCACTTTACCATCGCGGAGTTTCTGGATTGCCACATTGATATCACCGAGCTTAAAGCGTTCGCTGATCATTTCGTCGAGCTGTAGGCGACCGCTCATGTAAAACTCGACATAGCGGGGCATATCAATACGGAAGCGATTAGAACCCATGATTGAGCCGAGTATGCGTTTTTGAGAAAGCACCAGGTCAAGACCATCAAACTCAATCTTAGTCCCCGCTGGAACCACACCGACAATAACTGCCGCCCCGCCGCGCCTCGCCATGCTACAGGCCTGCTCAACCGTTTGCTTGGCACCAATGGCCTCAAAGGCGTAATCGACGCCACCGGAAGTCAGCTCTCGGACGGCTTCAATCGCATCAGTTTCGGCCGCATTAACAACATCTGTCGCGCCCATTTTTGCAGCTAATTCCAATTTCCAAGGTATCGTATCGACGGCAATAATTCTGCTCGCCCCAGCAATACGCGCGCCCTGAATAACGGATAAACCAACGCCTCCACAGCCAATCACCGAGACGGTGTCGCCAGCCGCCACTTGTGCAGTATTAATCGCCGCACCCAGGCCAGTAGTCACACCGCAACCAATCAGTGCGGCTCTATCAAGAGGCATATCATCACGAATCTTGACTAGACCATTGGCATGAATCAGCATTTGCTCAGCAAATGAGGACAGGTTAGAAAACTGCCGGACATATTGACCATCAACAGAAAGCCTTGGCTCCTCATCTTTACGCCTGACCAATTCGGCCTGGCCGCTACACAGGTAGCCACGACCATCCATACAAAACTCACAATGACTACAAAACGCTGATGGACAACCGATCACATGGTCACCGGCTTTGAATTCGGTAACATCTTCTCCTACTTGCTCAACGATACCCGCTGGCTCATGCCCCAGAATGGTCGGCATCCCCATCGGCAACAAACCATCGATAACATGCAAATCGCTGTGGCAGATACCACTCGCTGCCGTGCGCACCAGCACCTCGCGACCTTTAGGTTTGCTAATGGAGACATTTTCTATTGATAGGGCTTGATTAAATTCTCGTAAGACTGCTGCTTTCACGTAAACCTCCCTGGGTTTGTGTCATTTGTGTGCCCGAAGACTAACGGAACTCATTAGTCACCACAATCATATTTGGCTCACCACCTGTAATAACCAGGTTCTTACCAGGACTAGACCCAACTTTCTAATCTGCCAAACGCTAACAGCGAGACTAGCGCGGGGCATTATTTGAACTTGCTCACAGTTATTCAATGAGAAACTGATAAAACCAACCTTTAGATTGCCGTAGCCATTAATAATCAGTAAGTTACGGAGCTATTCTACTTATTAAAGTTAAGTACGAAGCCACACCTATAACGCCACACTGAAAAAGGGATAACCATGCAGTTTCTCGACCTCCTCAAGTTGATTGTTGATCGCGACGGATCGGATTTATACCTATCCACTGGCGCGCCAGCCAGTATGAAGGTGCAGGGCGGACTCACTGCCGTCACCGAGCGCAGCTATGACAAAGGTGAGGTCAAAGCCATCGCCTATTCGGTGATGGATGAAGAGCAAATCACTGAGTTCGAAAAAAAGCCGGAAATGAATCTAGCCATTTCGGAAT
This sequence comes from Porticoccaceae bacterium, assembly GCA_019090225.1. Classification (GTDB taxonomy): domain Bacteria; phylum Pseudomonadota; class Gammaproteobacteria; order Pseudomonadales; family Porticoccaceae; genus HB2-32-21. The sequence continues at coordinate 10,993 of JAHRWI010000057.1, read as the reverse complement.
CAGGGATTGGGCGATTTCGGGTCAACATTTTCAAGCAGCGTGGTGAAGCCGCCATGGTCATCAGGGTTATCAAAACGGAGATTCCAAATTACAAAGATTTGGGGCTGCCCGATATATTGCCCAAACTGGTTATGGAGAAACGCGGCCTGGTACTGTTTGTAGGCGGCACGGGCTCAGGTAAATCGACCTCTCTGGCATCACTAATTGATTACCGTAACACCCACACCGCTGGGCATATCATTACCATCGAAGATCCGGTTGAGTTTGTTCATCAACACAAGAAAAGCATTGTTAATCAACGTGAGGTGGGGGTCGATACTGATACCTACGAAGATGCCCTGCAAAATACCCTTAGACAAGCCCCTGATGTCATCCTGATTGGCGAGATTCGCAGCCAAGAAACCATGGAGCACGCTCTGGCTTTTGCCGAAACCGGCCACCTGTGTCTTTCGACCCTACACGCTAACAATGCCAACCAGGCTCTCGATCGAATTATCAATTTCTTCCCAGAGGAGCGCCACAAGCAGTTGTTTCTCGATCTGTCACTGAATATGAAGGGCATTATTTCCCAACGTTTAATCCCTACGATTGATAACAAACGCGCCGCCGCCATCGAAGTATTGCTTGGCACACCCCGGGTCTGCGATCTGATTAAAGGCGGCAAGGTTGATGAGATTAAGGAGGTCATGGTCAAATCCAAAAACCTCGGCATGCAGACTTTTGACCTGGCCCTGCAGGAACTCTACGAAGCAGGCAAAATCAGTCTGGAAGAAGCCCTGCAAAACGCCGATTCGAGAAATAATTTGCGTCTGCAGATCCAGCTTAAAGAGGGGGTCTCAAGCCCTGACGTGGTAGATAGCAGCGATGATAGTAATCTTATATCTGCTGATAGCGATGAAGCCGCTACGCTCCCCGAAACACAAAGTGAACGAAGCATCGCCAGCCCAGATGATTCAAGATTGTCCCTATCACTGGAACCCATAGAAGAGGTAGAGATAGAAGAGCAGGAAGAAGAGACTCTATCGACTAACCCTTATGGCTAAAGTTTAATATTTAGGGAGGGGAGAAATTGGAATCAGCCAGTGTCTAGTAAAGGGCTGGGAAGCCCATATGCTCTTACCACTTATAGCCAAGTTTAACGTTATAGGTAGTATCTGTCTTATCAATGCCGTCACTCGCACCACCATCATATTCCAGCAATAGCTCAGTGCTGAGCATAATTCCGGCGTAGATCGGAAAGCGAAACCCGGTCCATGCATCCCATACCAGATTCTCTACCGCCTCGACTTCGAGTAAACCACGATGCCGGTGGTAAAACTGAACCCGGTCGGTAATCAGATAACGATCAAATTCCAGGTTCCAGCCGAATGCTACGTAATCGCGGTTATCTGCATCATAGAAATCCTCATCGACGTACATAGGGCCGCCCGCCACATCGAGGTTCATAAGCGTGCTTTGATAAAACTCATAACCCACCACTGGTCCTAAAATAGACCGTAAACGGAGGTCAGCAAATCGGTCGTGCTCAAGACCGAGCTTGCCACCGTAATATAATTTTTTATCTACGAAATGATCGTAGCGACCGCTTAAGCGCCAGTCGTCATCGGTCAGGACATCGTTACTTTTCTCTCTGTCGTAATCCCCATAAAATTTGAATCGATCATCAATTTTTCGAAAGGTCATATCCACATCAGTCGCGTATTGATCCTTTTCTGAATTGCCTCGCTCATAATTGAGGACCGCATTGGTATGACCTGTCCAGTTCCAGCCTTCCCCAAGACGCCACGGTTCCGGATTAAAATGGGCCACCTCAGCAGTAGGAATCGTTTCGCTAAGGCCTGATGCGTTTGATGTAACAATGCCGGCTTCGGTATTTTTCGCGCCTGTGATCTTGCGAACTTGAGCATTTTTTAAAAGTACTATCACCGGCTTATCGCTCTTTAGCTCGTCCACCTCCGCCCATTTGACTTTAATCACGCCAGCGTAGGTGGTGGTAAATTCAATCGTGTCGTTGCCGTCATTGCTGACAACACTACCGAGCAAGCGGGAACCATCTTTCATAATCAGCTCATCGGCCATAGCTGGCAATCCGATAAGCAACATTGCTAGAGAAATCAGTACAAGAATGTGATCTACGGTCTGCCGTTGACGACAAAATTTAAACAAGCCCATTAAGAAGTTCCATATAATTAACGATACCCCGAGATAGGGAAAGTTGACGTGGAGCTGCATTTTAATAGATACCTCTATTTATCCTCAATGGGATTCCTCCTCAACGTAGCAAAAGACAAATAGACAGAACTGCTCGAAATTCGCACTCCTAAGCAAAATCCATACATTGCCAGGTATATTTCAAACAGTTTGATTGCTCTTATTTATTCAGCTATCAAGCCTTCGCAACCACTGCCCTCGCCACCTCGCCCCAGGGACCAATCGAACGGGGATCACGGGCATAATCCATCCCGGCGGTATATATAATTAAGCGCTCGGCGATACCCTCATAACGCTCGATAAGTTTGTCTGCCAGGTCATCCCAACTGGCTTCAGTAATATAGTGCTGGAGGATTTCATCGGTGATGACATCAGACATGCCGTCCATATCCCCGGCTTTTTGACACGCGCGGATTTTTGCCGTGGTGCCTTCAAAGCCGAGCAGGTCAAATTGAAAAGCATAGTTGGGTGTCGAACCATAAAACGCCACTTGTTGACGACAGAATGCTCGCGATGCAGCTTTCTCCTCTTCGGTATTACCCACCACTGTTAGAACCGGGATTAACAAGTCGACTTCATCCGGGTCACGTTGAACACGAGCCGCACCTTCGGCTACCGCAGGCCGTAACATATCGCTGATATATTTTTGGCTGTGGAAAGGATGAACCTGAATTCCGTCGCATAGTTCACCGGCCATTTTTAGCATGTAGGGGTTTACTGCGGCGGCATCAATCGCCGGAGCGGGGTAATCAATTCGGCCTGGAGACCACATCTTATTGAGCAAGGTCAGTTGATAATATGGCCCCTCGTAATTGAGCTTGGCTTCACCCTGGTAGGCTTTGAATATCGCTTTTAGGGCGCCGATATAATCGCGCATACGGGGGCCGGGTGGATCAAACTCAACACCATAGCGTCGGGCGATATGGGCCCGCACCTGAGTGCCCAGGCCCAGCCTAAACCGGCCCCGGCTGGCTTCCTGTAGCTCCCATGCGTTGGCTGCTGTGACCATGGGGCTGCGCGGAAAGGCCACCGCAATACCGGTAGAGAACTCCAGTTTTTCAGTGGCTAAAGCTGCTGCCGCGACCGACAAATAAGCGGTTCGGCCACCTTCGGTAAAGGTGATACCGCTAAATCCTGCTTGTTCAATATCCCGCGCCTGGGTCTGGATAGCGTGGAGTTCACGGGGGTTGCTCATCACATCAATTTTCATGGCTGTTTTTATTTTCCCTGGTCTGTAAGTGGTAACGTTGCGATTAAGAGTAACTCATACTGGAAAGCATATACCGTAAACCCTGAGCCGTGAACCCTGCCCCATGAAACCTGGCCCATGAATCTTGAATAAGAAGTCGGGCGCGGTGAAAGACATTAAAATTAAACCACTTTGGCTATGCAGATTGACAGCCGGCTCTCCAAAGCTCTATAACTGTGTCAGCTTATTAAGCGAGTTGTTCGGCCTGACTAACAAAAACAATTAACGGCAAACCTTGCGATTACCAAATCAGCAATACCAAACAAACCACGAAAATGAGTATAAAAATATGACTGACAGAACCTTAAGAGGCAAAGTCGCTGTTGTCGGCCTTGGCGAAACCACTTACTACAAACGGGGTGGCTCCGACGACCCTGAGTTTGTGCTGGCACTAAAAGCCATTTTGGCAGCCTGTGAAGATGCCGGCATCAGCCCCCGGGATATCGATGGCTTTTCATCCTTCAGCAATGATCGAAGCGATCCATCTCGATTATCAGCAGCACTCGGTATGCGCGAATTAAAATTCGCCAATATGCAATGGGGCGGTGGTGGTGGCGGTGGCAGCGGCGCGGTCGCCAACGCGGCGGCAGCAATTGCTACGGGCGTTGCCGACTGCGTGGTGGTCTTCCGCGCATTGGCCCAGGGACAGTTCGCCCGCTTTGGCCAGGGGTCGAAATCCTCCGGGGTCTCTGGCGACGGAGCTTACACCGTTCCCTACGGCATGATGTCACCAGCGCAGATGTTTGCCATGCGTTGCACTCGGCATTTGCATGAAACTGGCGTCACACGTGATACCTACAAAGCAATATCCCTCGCCACCTATGAACATGCGCAAAATAATCCCCGCGCGGTCATGCAGGGTCGTCCTTTAACACCAGACAAATATGACGAGGCTCGATGGATCGTCGAGCCTTACCAGCTCTTTGACTGCTGCATGGAAAACGACGGTGCTGCTGCCATGGTGCTGGTCTCCGCCGAGAAAGCGAAAGACATGAAGCAAGCTCCCGCCTATCTGCTCGGTGCCACTGCAGGTTCTGAATACCGCAATGCTGCACCCAGTCACAACGCGCCACTTTATGCGACATCCAGCTTCACCTCGCTGGCACCACGCCTCTATGAAATGGCTGGCGTCGGCCCCCAGGATGTCGATGTCCTGCAAAGTTATGAGAACTTCACCGGCGGCGTGGTGATGTCGATTATCGAGCACGGCTTCTGCTCCCACGAAGAAGCCAACGACTTCATTAGTTACGACAACCTGCTGGCAGCCACGGGTAAATTGCCACTCAATACCAGCGGTGGCAATCTCGCCGAATGCTATATGCATGGCCTCGAATTGATTGTTGAGGCGGTACGTCAGATTCGAGGTGAATCGCCTAATCAGGTGGCAAACGCTAAGGTATCCATGGTCACCTCAGGCCCTATGGTGACACCGGTCAGCAACTGTATTTTCGGCAGCCAGGAGACACTCTAATGAGCAACTCGACTAAGACAAACGCTTATCTCCCTGAAGGGTTGCCCTCACCCATGCCCTCCCGCGATGGTCTCGACACAGTCTATTGGCAGGGCCTGGAAGAAAACAAACTAATGATTCAGCGCTGTAATGGCTGCCAGAACTGGCAATGGGGGCCAGAATGGATCTGCCACGCCTGCCACTCCTTTGATCTCGGCTGGGCTGAGGTGAAAGGTGAGGGCGTGATTTATAGCTGGGAGCGCGCCTGGCATCCGGTGCATCCAGCTTTACAGGAGCATGGGCCGTATATCGTGGTACTGGTTGAATTGCCGGAGGCGGGTAATATTCGTATGGTGGGTAATCTGCTGGGTGATCCTGAGCAGGATATTGTCATTGGCTCGCCGGTCACCGTGGTATTTGAACATCATCCCGATGCTAAGGTGCCATTTACCCTGGCCCAGTGGCAGTTAAACACACCATCTTAAACACGCAGACCCGGCTCACAGAGACAACGGAGACAACGGAGACAACGGATATGGGACAAAACAGCATCGAAGTCAACGAACCTAATCTATGGCGACTTGAAACACCGGGCGCTAAAGGCTGGCCTCAGACGGCTCGCGCCAGTGATCCCAATAAACTCTTTGTGGTATCGGCAGATGGCCATGTAAACGAACCCCCCAATTTGTTTGTTGAGCGTGTTGCCGAAAAATACCGGGCTCGACTACCCCGGGTTGAAGTCGATGAAAAAGGCGAAAAGTGGTCCCTCTCCGAAGGCTCTCGTCGAACTAAAATTCGGGAAAGTGCTTTTGTCGGTGAGGATTTAGCTCGCAATAAAGCCGGCAAACTCCCCGAAGGCCGGCTGGCTGATTTAAAAATGGATGGCGTTGACGCCGAAATTTTATTTCCCAACAAAGGCCTGATGATGTGGGCCACCAATGATGCCGAATTTGCCGCAGCCATGTGCCAAGTCTGGAACGATTGGGCCTGGGATCTATTTGGCCCTCACAACGACCGGCTCGCGCCCATGGCCTGCATCACTACAGCAGATATCGATCTGGGCATGGCTGAAATAGAGCGCTGCGCCGCACTGGGTTTCAAAGGGCTAACTCTGCCCTGCAAGCCGGTTTTTGGCGCACACAATCACGGCGATATCAATTACAACCTGCCCGTGTTCGACCCCATGTGGGCCTTGATTGAAGAGACCGGCCTGCCCATCACTTTTCATATATCTACCGGTCGAGATCCACGGGCAGCCACCGGCAATGGCGGCGCAGTGATAAATTATGTGTCCCACTCCTTGTCACCAACCATTGAGCCGGTAGCTAGTTTGTGCGCCTCGGGGGTACTCGAAAAATATTCAAAATTAAAGTTCGCCACCATTGAGGCAGGCATTGGCTGGGTTCCCTGGGCGCTAGAGGCCATGGACGAGGCCTACAAAAAACACCATATGTGGGCCAGACCGAAACTACAGGGTTTACCCAGCGACTATTACCGTGCCCACGGCTACTCCAGTTTTCAGGAAGATGTGATCGGCTTAACCCTGGTGGAAGCTTATGATCTGGTCGACAATTTTATGTGGGCCAATGACTACCCCCATCACGAGGGCACCTGGCCACATTCATCGGAAGCCATCGAGCGCACGATGGGACATTTAAAACCAATATCACGCAAGAAAGTATTAGGCACTAATGCCGCGCGCTTGTTTAATTTTGAGATGACTCGCTGACTTTACAGTCCACAGGATAGCCCACAGGAAAAAAACGAGAGCTCTTTAAAGCAGCTGTCCACGACTTAACTATCATTTAAATATCACTTAATCGAAAGGCCGCGCGAGACAAAGTGTGACGCTCATTATCTTCGAGCCTGACCAGGCTTTTGAAAACCTCTTTCACCTCGTCGCTATCCGTATGGTCCACCACGTCGCCGTAGAGATTACACAGATGATCGTCTACTTCCAGGGCCACCAGGACAATGCTATTCACGTCATTAAGATCAACGTTGCGCACTTTCTCAAGCAAGCTTTCCGGGTGAGTTTCCGGAGCAAACTGTAACCAGGTATCGAGCAAGCCTGGATTGGCATCGTTGGCAAACTGCTCCGTCGCCCTGGCCAGATTTTGTTCGTGCCGGTTAAGATAATCGAGCATCAACTGCGCCCGCTCAGATGTAGTGAGCTGCTCTAGCTCAGCAAACTGCCCTGCTAGTGAAGTATGGAATTGTTTAACAACATTGAGTACATCGGCTACAGTTTGAAATCGCATAAAGGCTCTCCTGACAGTTTGATTTTCAACGAACGCTAAACTAACCGTATTGAGAGAGATCAACAATAGCGCACTGAGAACCAGCAGCTAATATTATGAAACCGGTCAAATACTAGACGGCCTACCAAATAAGGCCTTTGTACGTCTCAAGCAGCATCCGAACTCCGGCCCACCTGGTCGATCATCACGCCAGGCTTTTATTGACAATCTCGTAGACATCCTTTGACAAGGCCGGTTCACCCAGCAAGCGTTCTAGTTGAGCTTTCATCAACTCGGCTCGCTGGGGTGGATATTTTCGCCACTTGGTCAGCGGCGTCACCAGGCGAGAAGCTATTTGTGGATTAAGCTTATTCAGCGTGATGATCTGGTCTGTCAAAAATGTATAACCTGCGCCATCGGCAGTGTGGAAATTAATGGCATTGCCCATACCAAAGGCAGCAATCACAGCACGCACTTTGTTGGGATTGCTGATATCAAAAGCCTCGTGCTCCAACAAGGCCAATACCCGATCAAGACCCCCGGGTAGTAAACACCAGGCCTGAAGCTGAAACCACAGATTGACCACCAGCGGTTCATCCTGCCAACGCTGATAAAAGTCTTGCAGTGCCGCCTCTGCCATCCCACCTTCGTTAGCCGCTAGGCTGTTTACCAGGGCAGCCAAAGCAGCGCTGGAATCCGTCATATTATCTGCGCACTGAAATTGCTCACTGGCGAATTCGAGAGCCATAGCGCTCCCCCCCTGCGTGAGGTAGGCAAGGGCAGTATTCTTGAGGCTACGCATTGCGATCTGTTCCCCACTGGCAACGTAAGGCTGATCTTTTAACTGGGCGTCGTTAGCCTGATATACCGCCATGAATTCATCTTCAAGCACTTGCCCCAGAGTACGACGAGCAAACTGCCGAGCCTGATGGATAGCTTCCACTTCAATAACTTCTGCGACTTCGCTCAAATAGGCTTCGGTGGGCAAGTTAAGCATTAGCGCCACCATAGCTTTGTCCGTGGTAGGGTCGGTCAGCAAACCTCTATAGGCTTCTATCAAACGTTTATCGAGGCTAAGCTCAGTTCCGGCAAGATATGCACTAACCAGCTCCTGGAGAACACCCAGGGCCAGTTGATTACAGGCCTCCCATCGATTGAAACCGTCACTGTCTCGAGACATCAACTGCACCAGGTCGTCGCGGCTATAGGCGAAATCCAGTTTTACCGGCGCAGAAAAACCCCTTAAAAATGAGGGTACAGGCTGTTCGTAAACCTGCTCAAAAATAATAGTCTGCTCACCCTCAGTGATTTCAAGCACTAACTCGGTTTCGCCATTGGCCTTACCTTCAAGAAATAAAGGTAAATCGCCTTCGCTGCCTAGCAAACCCATACGCAGCGGAATCAAAAACGGTGCCTTCTTCTCGCATTCCGGCGTTGCCGGGCAGGTTTGTTTAATATCGAGACGGTAGATTTTATCTGCCGCGTTATAGTCACCGGTAATCGCCAACCGAGGTGTGCCAGCCTGACGGTACCAGTTCTGAAACTGGCCGAATTCACGTCCGCTCACTTCACTCATAGCAGCCACGAAATCTTCTATGGTCACCGCCTGGCCATCGTGGCGTTCAAAATAAAGGTCACTACCGGCACGAAATTGTTCTGCGCCCAGCAAGGCATGAATCATGCGCACGATCTCTGAACCCTTTTCATAAATCGTCAGCGTATAGAAATTTGAAATCTCCATAAAAGACGCGGGCTGAACTGGATGCGCAGTAGGCCCACCGTCTTCAGCAAACTGCATCGTACGTAACAAATTAACATCCTCGACACGCTTGACCGTTGGCGAACCCATGTCGGCGGAGAATTCTGCATCGCGAAAAACCGTGAAGCCTTCTTTCAAACTTAACTGAAACCAGTCACGGCAGGTGACACGATTGCCACTCCAGTTATGGAAGTACTCGTGGGCAACTACCGCTTCGACACGCTGAAAACCTGCATCAGTAGTGGTTTCAGGTTTCGCAAAAACGCAGGACGTGTTAAAAATATTGAGGCCTTTGTTTTCCATGGCACCCATATTGAAATCATCAACAGCGACGACCATAAATAGTTCGAGGTCGTATTCACGACCGTAAACCTCTTCATCCCAGGTCATCGCGCTTTTTAAAGAGGCCATAGCATGGTCACATTTATCAACATCTTTATCTTCAACGTAAATTCGCAGGTCGATATCTCGACCACTCATTGTGGTGAAGCTATCTTCAATACACGCTAGATCACCCGCCACCATGGCAAACAAATAAGCTGGTTTTTTAAAGGGATCATGCCAGGTCGCCCAGTGCCTGCCGTTTTCAAGCTCGCCCTGAGCAACAGGGTTACCGTTGGATAATAAGATAGGGTAACGCTTTTTGTCGGCTTCAATGGTGGTAATAAATTCCGCCATCACATCCGGTCGATCCAGATAATAGGTAATTTTTCGAAAGCCTTCGGCCTCACATTGCGTGCAATACATTTTGCTGGATTTATACAGGCCTTCCAGCGAGGTATTGTTTTGGGGTTTGGTGGCGACGACTGTTTCCAGCTCAAAGACATCGGGCACTGAGGAAATAATCAGGCTGTCGGCAGTAACGCCATAGTTGGCGGGATCAAGCTCAGTGTTATCAATAGATACTTTTCGTAGCTCTAATTCCTGACCATCGAGAGTCAGCTCATTCGATCCACCTTTCCGGTCGGGCTGAGCACGACGCATTGATAAAGCTGCTGTCACCAGCGTTTCGTCATCCTTGAGCTGGATGCGTAAGACAGTTTTATCAATCAGATAATCTGGAGCATGGTAATCTTTGAGGTGAATAGTTTTAGCTTGAGCGTCACGAAAAAGCATAGGGATTTCTCGAAGGTATTTAATAGAGCTCAGTAAGCAAAGGCAGGATCAGGCCTCAAGATCTAAGCTCTACTTGATAGGCCGTAAATTTACGGATATTAATAACCCCGGTATCGAAGATAAGATACTGACCTTTGATACCCATCAAGGTACCTTCAACAAGGGGGTTTTTATCAAAATTAAAACTACTCACTTTGGTGGGGAATTCGATAACCGGGTATTCAATCTCGACAGTCTCAATTTCGTCCAGCCGTCGAATAGCCTGAATGCCAAACCGTGTAGTCAACTCGTCCAGCTCTTTGGCGCATAGTTGAAAAAGCTCATCACGGATGACGGCAAGATCGACAGCCTCAGCATTGCCTTTGAGCATTGCCCGCCAGTTGGTTCTATCAGCGACGTGCTGGCGGAGTGCGTCCTCCACAAGACCCGACTGATAGCGCGTGGCAACGCGCATAATGGGTAATGCCTGTGTCGCGCCCTGATCAATCCAGCGTGTCGGTATCTGAGTGCCACGGGTAATACCGACTTTGACGCCAGAAGAATTGGCCAGATAAACAAAGTGATCGCTCATACAAAATTGCTCACCCCACTCTGGCTCGCGACAGGTGCCCTGTTCAAAATGGCATTTCTCTGGACTCATAATGCAGACATCGCAACTGGCCAATTTTTTAAAGCATGGATAACAGTGACCTTGATTAAAACTTTTTTTACTGGCGCGACCACAGTTCGTGCAGCGAATTACCCCGGCAAATTCTATTTGCAGCGACTGCCCCAACAATTCATTCAGGGGCACCCGATGATCATCAAGGGGTAGGGAATATTGCACAGCTACTGAGCTCGTATCAGGCCCCGACTCAGGAAGCGCCCCGTGCATTTTGTAGCTGTGCCACTTTGGATTTAAGGGACGATGCTGAACCGAGACCTGTCAAATTACCGGGGCAGTAATTCGCAAACTGGAACCTTAACGC
>JAHRWI010000056.1 GCA_019090225.1 Porticoccaceae bacterium | reverse complement strand
GGAGGGCCGCCGACCGCCGGATTTCACCCTCCGAGGAGAAAGGCATGCGCAGAGTCATGGCGCTCGGAATCAGTGTTCTGGCCGCTTTGGCGGCGGCCACATAATCATCACGCTCCTTGCTTTGGGCCAGAATCTCGGTTTTTATTTCTTCACGCTCCCGGGCTTTGTTAGCAATATACTTTGCGCGGCCTGGCTCATCCAGCGCACGGAGTTCAGCGGGCAGTTGATCTTCATCCATCTTATTGAGATCAACCTCGCCTTCTTCTAAGGCATCCACCAGGTCCCAGCTAGTATTTCTATACATCTCAGAGACTTTGGACTTAGCCCGTTTAGCTAACAAGCCAAGAGAAATACCATCACTCTTTTCATCCTGAATAAGCTGACGCTGAGCTTTTTCCTCACCATCTTTGCCATAAGGGATATAGGTCTGATTCAGTTTGGCGTTGAGTTCGGCGATCTTTTTATCCTGAGGAGCAACAACATGAGCTACCTGATGATTATGATCGATACTCATATAGCTACCACCGGCCAGCACTGCACCTTGCTCCCAGCCAGAGCGAACACCTTCCTCATAATTGCCAGCGTGGATCGTATTTACGGCTATACCCCGGCCCTGGGCACTGGCGATGGCCTCCTTAAACGGCACGGGTCCCTGGGTAAAAGGTTCATTACCGGCAATAAATATCGCTTTGATATCACCGTCTGAATGACTCCAGTTCAAATTAGCCACAGCGGTACGGATAGCATATCCACAGTACTCATCGCCGCCATTGGTGCTTAGAGAAAATAATGCCTCGGAAACTTCGTCTAGCTCCGAAGTCAAATCCGTCACCTGCCGAGTGTAACCGCTCGCACCAGAAAGCCCGCTGTTGCCATATTCGTAAACAGCTACTTCTAGCAAAGGCTTTACACCATTTTTGGTGGACTCGGAAAATTCATTGACCACTTGCCAGAGCTGGTTACGAGCCTGGTCTATCAAACCACTCATGCTGCTACTGGTATCGAGCAGTATGGCCACTTGTATTTTAGGCTGCACGGCAGGAATTGCTGGGGGAACGTTCGGAATGAGAGCAATAGTTTTAGCATTCGCACCCTGAAACAAAGGATAAAAGCCAATCACTGCGCCGGTAAATAGAAATAGTGCGAGTACAATAATTTGAACACTGACTTTATTTTTCACCTTGCTACCCTCCTTGGGGTTTGTTTGAAACGAAATTGACGATGTAACTATTGGCTGGAAGCGAGTTTTCGAATAGCTTGCTCCGCTGCACGATGAGCGGTTTCAAATGGGTCATCCGCTGGCTTTAAGCCTGCAACAGAAGGATGTTGCTCAAGTCGGGCAAAACATCGCGGAATAAGAACAAATAAAGCCTGCACCAGGAACAGGCACCAGAAGGTCAGAAACAGACTGCCGGTGCTAAACCAGGCCCAAAGCGCAGCAATAAGCGCCAGACCAGTAAGACCAAGATCGGCCAGGGCTGATAAAACGCTGCTATAGAAGTACAGCGAACGCACTAGCCAGATCATCAGCAGGTGGATAGCTGCGTAGCTTATGACTGAAGGAGCCAATAGCCAGGTGGCCGTGGTAAAAAGTGCCCAGGTTCCCAGGACAGTGAGTCGCCCTAATTTTTGCTGGCTGCGCCGCAATAAATAGATGAAATAAACCAGACTCACCCCGGCGACGAGCAGGCGCAATACAAAGCCCGGCGCTAGAGCAATGGCCAGCAACGGAAACACTATAGCCGCAGTGATGCCAGCAATCAGGGCCACCGCAATGCCTTCAAACAGGCTGGGCCGTTTCATGTCGCAGCCCTCCGCTGTTTTTCGGCAAGAAAAGCCACTTCGACTTCTTCGTCCTTTACGTTTACGGAACTATTCATGGCACAAATGGCTGTACCGCTTTGCCCGGCCTGGCTATATCCATTAGCTCTATCGTTGCTCCCCTCATTACTGGAGAATTCTTTGCTGGAGAACAGCTCAAGCTTTTGCTCCATGGAATCAAGGCGCGAACGGTTTTCATCAACACGCTGCTTAAGCTCATTGGCTCTGGTCGTTGTGCTTCTCTGCTTACCCTGTAATGCACCTAACAAACCCTGGGTTTCGAGCCTGCGGCGGATCAAACTGCGAGCTAGGTCTTCCTGCTCAGCCGCAAAGCAGACGTCCAGTTCCTGCTTAATGCGATCCAGGGCTTGATCAAGTTCTGTGCTCTGATGTTCTAGCTGGTTTAACTCATGCTCAAGCAGGCTCAGACGACGCTCATCAGTAGCGATGGCCTCAGTCATTTCCCGAACCGACTGTTTTAGTAGCGCGTCCGGTTCTTCGATGCGATCCAGAACTGCATGGAAATCAGCGCGAAATAAACGGCTTATTCGATTAATTAATGCCATGTTTGTCACCTCACTGGGGAATCGATTTCAAGTAGGGTGATTCTAGGCAGCTGACAAAACGGTAAATAGACAGCCTTAAGTAAAACTTGCAGAGGAAAATTTACCTAAAATTTACCTTTCTAAGAGGCGCTTAACTGGTAATCTTTGCTGATTGTTTTTTTCGGATAGTGACCTGACGCCATGCCCCGCAAAGCAAAAATTCTTGTCGTCGAAGACGAAGCAGCCATACGAGCTGGTCTGATCGATGTATTGCTCTATCACGGTTTTCAACCCGATGCTGTAGAAGATGGGCAGAGTGGTCTGGATAAAGCATTAACTGGTAAATATGACCTGATCTTGCTGGACGTCATGTTGCCTAAACTCGATGGCTTTGAAGTTTGTAATCGCATTCGCGCTGCTGACCGAGAACAAGCCATCATCATGCTCACTGCAAAAACCAGTGATGAGGATATTATCCAGGGCCTACAACTCGGGGCAGATGATTATGTCGCCAAGCCGTTTTCGGTAGCGCAGTTGCTTGAGCGCATAAAGGCGGTATTGCGTCGCGCTCGTATCGGTATAGAAACCGCACACATGCTGGAATTGGGCGACGACATTCAGATCGATACCCGCAACCTCACGGGTCAGCGTGGCCAGGAAAGTCTGGCCTTCACCCGTCGTGAAATTGATCTCCTCCAATATTTGAGCGCCCATAGTGAACGACCGGTACCCCGCGACGAATTACTCAGTAAATTATGGGGCTATGCTAAAAACCTGGAGCTGGAAACCCGTACCGTCGATATTCATATTGCAAAACTGCGCCGTAAGATAGAGTCGAACCCTGCCAGGCCCCGCTTTCTTGTCACCGTCCGAGGCGCTGGCTATCGCTTGATGCCGGGTTAATATGCCACGTTCTAATATGCCCTCTAAGATGCCTACTGCAAGAACACCTTCACTGCCTAAG
>JAHRWI010000055.1 GCA_019090225.1 Porticoccaceae bacterium | reverse complement strand
TTAAGCTACTTAAACTAAAATGCTTTAGATAAAGCGCCCGCTAAACGATACCAGGATGAACCAGATGTGGTTGCGATATTACGACCCGTCACGGAATGTCTTTGCCTTACGTATAAAAACGATCCGAAGTGGCGGTTTAGCGTAGATGTAGCGCGACCAAAAGTCTAGTTATCCGGGTCAACTTAGTTTGGAGTTATGAAGGTTACAACGGTTTCTTCAGGGGCTCTCGTTTTGTCTGGGTCTCAGGTTGGCTCGGTAAGGTCTAGTTTATACACACGACTTTGCAAAAGCGGATGGCGATTATCGTCCAATTCCGGTGGCTAAGACTAGCTGTAAATTCCTATGCTGTGACTATTGTCGAATTCAATCGGCAATTCCAGTTTTTAAGGGATATCTTTCACGTTGATAGATATATGCAGGGGGTCTTGTAGTGCCAGGGTCAGATCTGAAGGTTTGGAAAAGTGGAGAGTATCGGGGCGCTAAACATGAAGTGATCCATGTTGCTCACGCTGTATTTGATCGAAACGGTGTCGCCGTGCTATCACGGGCAATAGGTCGAACTATATGTCTTTACGTAACCTCTTGTTGAACTGTTATTGCGAGCCGATTGCTAAGCCGATTGTCTTTGTAACCAGTCCATAAATTCTTCGGGGTCCAGAGGCTTGCTGAGATAGTAACCTTGTAATATGTCACAATCCCATTGTGTTAATTGTTGGGCAACCTGCTCGTTTTCTACTCCTTCGGCCACCACTTTGAGGCCAAAATTATGGGCTAACTGAATCGTAGAGCGGACGATGGTTGCATCCCCAGGGTCATTGAGGATGTTGTCTACAAAGCTCCGGTCGATTTTGATTTCACTGGCAGGTAACTGCTTGAGATAGCTCAGTGATGAATAGCCAGTGCCAAAATCGTCAATCGAGATCTCCAGCCCCAGGTCAATTAGCGCTTGCAATACCTGCAAGGAGCGAGCGGCGTCAGACATGATGGAGGTTTCGGTGATTTCAAAGCTTAAGTGGTACGCAGGGATATCATGTTTGGCGAGGCAGGCAGACACTCTATTGGGTAATTCGGGGTCTATCAAGGTTTGCACAGATAGATTAACGGCCAGGCTGATAATCAGGCCGTGTTCGCCCCGCCATTGAGCGCATTGGCGCAGTGATTCGTTTATAACCCAATAAGTAAGCTCGTTTATTAAACCTGAACGCTCAGCGAGGGGGACAAACTCATCCGGATAGATCTGCCCCAGATCGCTATGAAACCATCTTGCTAAAACTTCTGCGGATATGAGTTGACGGCTCGAGGCATCGACTTTTGGTTGGTAGTAGAGTGACATCAGATTGTTTTGCAGAGCCTTACGTAGGGCTCCAACCATTTGTAGTTGTCGGGTGTCAGGTCTGGCCATGCTCTCTTCAAAAAATGCAAAGCGATCCTGACTGATCTTGGCGGAGCGCATTGCCAGGTCGGCATAAAGCGTCAGGACTTCTGGTTCATGGTTGTGCTCCGGATACAGCGTCGCACCAATGCTGACCTGGATAGCGATGGGAAATTTGCCGATACTGAACAAGCTGTGCAAGGTGGCCGTCAATTTTTCAACGATATCGATGACTCTGCTTGTGTCATCGATATCGGGGATGATCAGAGAGAATTCATCACCACCGGTCCGTGCAACCGTCATTGGGTAGACAGCTACGGATAGCAAGCGGTCAGCCATTTGTTGGAGGATCTGATCCCCCACTGCATTGCCCAGAGAGGCGTTGATTTCTTTAAATTGATCAATGCTCAAGGTCACTAAAGCGAGTTTCTCTGCCCTGGCGTTAGCTTGCGTTACTTCTCTTTTTAATAAGTTAGCAAACTCTATACGGTTGGGTAAATTCGTTAAAGCATCATGGGTGGCATCATGTGCTGCCTGTAGCTCCATCACTCTGGCCTGTTGGCGCAGTTGCTCCGTGCGATCATTGACGATCGCATCTGCCCGTAATGACATGGTTGAACTCATTCGTTGGCCCCAGAAAGCAAAGGCAAAGGGCACGATATCAAGTATCCATAGTACGAAGTTATTTTGCTGGGTTGCGACAGCAGAGCTGATACTAATGTTCCCGTACTGAAAATAACCAGCTAGGACAGTGGCGAAAATAACCATCACAATAGCAATACTTACCCCAGTTAGGGCGGTGCTGGATGCTTGTGTCTGGAGTATTTTGCGCGTGCTACTTAAGGCTTGCTTGGGTTTAGTCATGATTAGATTGGTACTTTCCTTAGCGTATTATCCGTGACTATAATTATTTTGTAGCAGTCATCACAATTGTAATACACAGAACTCGCTTGTTTTGAATTTAACCTGTGTAGTCGATCGTATTGATTATATGGGATATGTTTTAGATTGAGACCGTCAAAGCTCTCGAAGATAATAGAAGATTAGGGGTAGACACAATATCTGTAAGTGAGTGTGTATGCAGATGCATTCTGCATAGCGTGTCAGCAAAAGTCCAGTGATGCTAAATATTTCAGCTCGGATTTATGAATTTAACAATAGTTTCTTCTGGGTCTCTGGTTTGGCCCGCAAGGTTTAGTTTGCGGAGATAACTTTCCCAGAGCTGATCGCGATTGTCATGCAATTCTTGCAAGTAAGACCAGCTGTAAATCCCTGTATTGTGGCCGTCATCAAATTCAATCAGTAGGGCGTAGTGGCCGGTGGCCTGCAAGCTGACAATTTTCACGTTTTTCTTACTGTGTTGCAGAACCTCCTCGCCTGGGCCGTGGCCGCGAACTTCGGCGCTGGGAGAGTGAATGCGCAGAAATTCGGCACTGAAGGTAACTTGATTACCGTCGGCGTAAGTTAATTCCAGGTTGCCATCGTGCTTGTGTAGTTTGATTTTTTCAGGTGTCATTTTTTATCTACCTAAAGCCCAGGATGGCGAAAATTTCAGGATGGAAATTGATCGATATATAGACCCTTTCAGCGAGTAGCTTACTACTCACTCGCTGAAACATCCTAAAGAATAAAGCGCGATAAATCCTCATTTTTTGATAGTTCATCTAGGTGATTGTCGACAAAAACATCGTTGATCACTACCTTTTCATTATCCACTGCTTGATCGGTTGCCGTGAAGGAGACCTCCTCCAGCAGGCGTTCGAGAACTGTGTGCAGGCGTCGGGCACCTATATTTTCTGTGCGCTCGTTAACATGCCAGGAAATTTCAGCGATTCGACGTACGCCATCCGGAGTGAATTCGATCTGTAAGCCTTCGGTCGCTAGTAGCTCACGGTATTGCGTGGTCAGGGAAGCCTTTGGCTCAGTCAGAATCCGCTCAAAATCCTCTGCATTCAGTGACTCTAATTCGACGCGGATCGGCAGACGACCCTGTAATTCAGGGATTAGGTCCGATGGTTTGGAAAAGTGGAAAGCGCCGGAGGCAATAAACAGGATGTGGTCGGTTTTGATCATGCCGTATTTGGTCGAAACGGTACTGCCTTCTATCAGTGGCAATAGATCTCGTTGCACACCTTCTCGAGATACATCGCTGCCGGAGGTCTCGCCGCGCTTGGCGACCTTGTCGATCTCATCAATAAAGACAATGCCATTTTGCTCGGCGCTGGTCACGGCGCGGGTTTTGATATCTTCATCATTGACCAGCTTGGCGGCTTCTTCATCGGCGAGCACTTTCATCGCCTGTATGACAGTGAGTTTGCGAGATTTGGTGCGCTCATTGCCACCCATATTGGAAAACATGTTTTGGAGCTGGCTGGTCATTTCTTCCATGCCGGGGGGGGCCATGATTTCAACCCCGATAGGCGTAGCGCTGGTTTCGATTTCGATTTCTTTATCGTCCAATTCGCCTTGGCGGAGCTTCTTGCGAAACAGTTGTCGGGTGCTGGATTCCTTGTCTTCATCTTCACCCCGTGCCGATGGTAGCAGGGCGTCGAGAACTCGCTCTTCAGCAGCATCCTCGGCGCGCTGTTTTACTTTTTCCATATCTTGTTCACGGAGCAGTTTCACTGCAGTTTCTACCAGATCACGAATGATGGATTCAACATCCCGCCCGACGTAACCCACTTCGGTGAATTTGGTGGCTTCCACTTTGATAAAAGGTGCATTGGAGAGCCGCGCCAGGCGTCGGGCGATTTCTGTTTTACCCACCCCGGTCGGTCCGATCATCAGGATGTTTTTGGGCGTAATTTCATTGCGTAGTTCCTCGGGCAATTGCATGCGTCGCCAGCGGTTGCGTAGGGCGATAGCGACGGCGCGCTTGGCTTTGTCCTGGCCAACGATGTGGCGGTCAAGTTCATGGACGATTTCTCGGGGGGTCATGTCAGACATTTACTACTCCGTACAAAGTTTTGTTTCCGATTTCTTAGCTTGACTAATCGTCGGCAAATAATTTCAGACTGGGCATTGATAGATGGATGCTAATTAGGCGATGCCTGGCTTGGTCCAGGCTCAGCTTAGTTACTGTCGAGTTCTTCGATGGTGCGATTTTGATTGGTGTAGATACAAATGTCGCCGGCAATCTCCAGTGCTTTTTCGACCACTTGCCGGGCGTCAAGGTCAGTGTTTTCGAGTAAAGCTTTGGCCGCTGACTGGGCAAAGGGGCCACCTGAGCCGATAGCGATAATGTCGTTTTCTGGCTCGATGACATCACCATTGCCAGTGATGATGAGCGAAGATTCTTTGTCGGCCACCGCCAGCAAGGCTTCGAGGCGACGGAGAATGCGGTCGGTGCGCCAGTCTTTAGCAAGCTCAACGGCGGCACGAACTAAGTTGCCGCGATGCTGCTCTAACTTGCCTTCAAAGCGCTCAAAAAGCGTAAAGGCATCAGCGGTGCCACCGGCAAAACCAGCAATGACTTTATCGTGATGGAGTCTGCGTACTTTGCGGGCATTGCCTTTCATAATGGTATTGCCCAGGCTGACCTGACCGTCACCTCCAACAACAACTTTGCCATTACGACGAACGGAAAGAATGGTGGTGCCTCGATATTGTTCCACAAAAATCTCCAGAGGGAAGTGTTGAGTCTAAAGTGATGGCTCTATGGTGGGGGCGATACCTGAGAATTTCAACGACTGGAGCTGCTGATCTTGGCCTAAAGACCATGCGGGGCTAAACTGCCGGGTCGCAGTGCTAAGGTGGCGCAGGGTCTTCACGGGTATTCAGTGGAGGTAGTTGGTTATTCGGTGGAGCGTTATTCGGTTGAGAAGAATTAAACATTGAGCGAATCTAAGGACGTTGAACAGTGCGAGTCGGCACCGCGCAGAGGTTTGCTGGGTTCCAGTGTTGTGGTCGGCACCATG
>JAHRWI010000054.1 GCA_019090225.1 Porticoccaceae bacterium | reverse complement strand
TATGACTCAGGAAGAACGGAACAAGGTTGTTGAGTTATTCGCCGAGGGTAAGGTGAGTGTCCTCGTGGCCCGTGATGTGGCGGCGCGGGGCCTGGACGTTAAAGACGTCAATATGGTTATTAATTTTGATTTGCCACGAAGTACTGATGACTATATTCATAGAGTTGGTCGAACCGGCAGGGCTGGGCGCAAGGGTCTGGCGATATCGTTTATCACGGCCAATGACTGGAACCTGATGGTCAGTATCGAGCACTATCTTGGTGCTCCCTTTGAGCGCCGAGTGCTGAAGGGTTTAAAGGCTAAATTTAAAGGACCCAAAAAACTTAAATCCAACGGTAAAGCAGCTGGAACCAAGAAAAAGACTGCAAAATCAAAGGATAAGAATGCCACCCGTCATCGAACTACCAAAAATAAGGGTAAACGTAATGCCCGTTCAGGGGCTGCAGATGACAAAGCTCAGCGACCTTCTGGGTTCAGCAATGTCAGCAGTGATGGTCTGTCCGCCTTGAGAAAGAAAGCCATCACTGGAGACAAAACCAGTTGATGTTTTCCGAGATAATTATGGGTTTTCAGTTTTTGAGACGCTATGTCTCTGATTTGTCAGGAATACTTGTTGACTAGAGTATTCAGACCTATATAATTCGTCCGGCTTGAAAGTACGTCTTATATTTATGCACACCATTTCGATGTCACGTCTTTAGTACCTCGTCCTGTTTTCATAAGTAATAGCAACACTTCTAGGCAAAACGGTCTAAACTTATTTACGTTCAAAAGAACATACTTAGGCCCTAATTACACAATTGAAAAATAGGATACACAATATGTCTACTACTACTGGCACTGTTAAATGGTTCAACGAAGCTAAAGGTTTTGGTTTTATCGAACAAGAATCTGGCCCAGACGTCTTTGCTCACTTCAGCGCTATCGTTGGTGATGGTTTTAAAACTCTGATCGAAGGCCAAAAAGTTGAGTTTACTGTTACTCAAGGTCAAAAAGGTCCTCAGGCTGAGAACATCGTAGCTGTCTAATTTAGACAGAATTGGTCTGCAACGATATTGCCGTAGACCAAGTTTAAACTCTGCTCAGTACTAAGAGTCAGGGTTTAGTAAAAAAGGGTGAGACATATAGTCTCACCCTTTTTTTATCTGTGGGGTTTTATCTATTTCAAAAGGCGGAATGTGTACCTTGAGTCAAATACCTTTTTCAAATCTTAAGCTGGGTTCAGTGACCTTAAAGAATCTTTCTTCCCTGGGCTATGAAACCATGACGCCGAGTCAGGCGCAGAGCTTGCCGCACATCCTCAAGGGCAAGGATGTTATTGCCCAGGGTAAAACGGGGTCGGGGAAAACAGCAGCCTTTGGTTTGGGCATACTTGAGAAGTTAAACGTAAAGCGCTTTCGCGTACAAACCCTGGTCTTGTGTCCGACCCGTGAACTGGCTGATCAAGTGGCTAAAGAAATTCGCCGACTGGCGAGGGCTACCCACAATATAAAAGTCCTGACTCTGTGCGGGGGTACGCCTTTTGGGCCTCAGATTGGCTCCCTGGAGCATGGCGCTCATATTATTGTCGGCACACCGGGGCGAGTTGAAGAGCACTTGCGCAAGGGCAGCTTGAAGCTGGCTGATCTATGCACTTTTGTTCTTGATGAGGCGGACCGTATGCTCGACATGGGTTTTCAGGCGAGCCTCGATGCGATCATCGAATACCTGCCCGAGCAACGTCAGACGATGCTGTTTAGCGCCACCTATCCCGGTCAAATACAGGACATTGCCAGGCGGATTATGATCGATCCACTGGTGATTAAATCAGCTGCGACTCACGACAATGACAGCATAGAGCAAATTTTCTTCAAGATAAGCGATAAGTCAGATGCAACCGCTCCACGGCTTACAGCCCTGTGCTTATTGCTATTGGAGTACCGCCCCGATTCAGCCCTGGTATTTTGTAATACCCGACGTGAGACCCAGGAGGTCGCCGATCAATTGTGTGCCAAAGGGTTTAGCGCACTGGCCTTGCATGGTGAATTAGAACAGCGTGATCGTGACCAAACCCTGGTGCGCTTTACCAACAAGAGTGCCTCAATCCTGGTCGCCACCGATGTGGCAGCACGGGGACTTGATATTGAAGCGCTCGATGCGGTAATCAATTATCAGCTCGCCCGCGAGACCGAGGTGCATGTGCATCGGATTGGCCGCACCGGCCGGGCCGGGAGTAAAGGTTTGGCCTGTACCCTGTATAGCGACAAAGAGAACTATAAGCTCGGAAAGTTGGCGGAATATCTTCAGCAAGACATTGTTACAGCATCTTTGCCGGCACTGGGCTTGTTGAAAACACCACCGTATAAACCGCCGATGTTGACTCTGCAAATTGATGGCGGGAAAAAACAGAAGGTACGACCGGGCGATATCCTCGGTGCCCTAACCGGCGAGGGAGGCATTGCCGGCAGTGAGGTCGGAAAAATCAGTGTTTTGGATAACTGGGCTTACGTGGCAGTCAAGCGAGAAGTCAGCCAATCGGCGTTGACAAAATTGGGCCAGGGACAACTGAAAGGCCGTTCATTTCGTGTTCGGAGCATCGGCGACTAATTGATTCCCTGTTTTTAACGAATCAAATTGGCTCCTTCGCCTTCTCACCTTTATGGTAAGTTTCATAAATAATGACTGGGATATCCAGGTTGCCGAGATGCTGAGTGATCAGCGGCTCAACATCGTTCCAGTTCAGGCCGCCAACCCCAGTTGCTAATTTTGGTAGGGCAAGGGAGGTAATGTTTTCTTTTGCCACTATCTTGCGCAATTCCTGAAGGGCATGACTAAGGTGCTTGGTGCTCGCTTTGCCTGGGTGGGCCTTTTTGTCGGCAGGGGCTTCCTGAGTCATTAAGTTAATAATAATTTGACCTGGTCCAGCCCACATCCAAGCATGCCCAGACTTCGGGTTTTCCAGGTGGCAATAATGTCTGAAGTCTTTAGCCATGGCGGGGTAGTTTTCTCTTAAAGCCAAGGCTAGACCCTGATTAAAATGATCGTGAGGTGCGATGCCATGGGCTATCGCCTGGGTACTGCTTAATAGAATGTCGCCGGATACTTTAGTAATCACTGATGGCCTCTGATGTTGTTGGTGGAGAATATCTGTTGTTTATCGAAAACAGATGTTGCTTGTTGCTTATGGATTGTCGGTTATGGCTTATGGGAAATAACGCTTTTGTGGTTGCGCAAATAAAATAGTACTGAGCAAAATCGCTTCCTCCAGTGCACCTATCCTTATAGGCAGAGACTATCAAGCTGGCCGAATAGACCAAATGATATGTATCATCTGGAGTGTCGGCAGTTAAGCGATTTTTTGTAAGGCCCGTTTTGAGGTTTTATGTTGGAAGGCTAGCCCTGGATGATCCGTTGTGAAAGGCAGGTTGTGAAAAGCTGGTTTTGAAAGGCTAAGAATTATCGCTGTTGCGAGCTTTGTTCTTACCGGCAGGTGCTCTTTTACCCGGCTTGATCCAGCCACTGGTGGTGGCATTTGCAATAGACTTTGGCGTGCTGCTTTGCTTCCCAGTTTGCTGCTTATTTTTGTTGCCGAGTTTGGGCTTCTTTGGTTTTTTTGGCTTGAAGGGGCGGCGATCCAGTTTTGATTCTGGCAGATTATGATTTGGCTCAAAGTCGTCGATTAATTTTCGCGGCAGGATTTTTTTGATTAAACGTTCAATCTCCGAGAGCTGTTTAAACTCATCAGCAGAGACCAGCGAGATAGCCTGTCCACACAGTCCAGCGCGCCCCGTGCGACCAATACGGTGAACATAATCCTCTGGCACGTGGGGCAAATCGAAGTTGACGACCTGGGGCAATTGTTCGATATCGAGGCCTCTAGCGGCAATATCGGTGGCGACTAAGACTTGAATTAAACCCGCTTTAAAGTCTGCCAGCGCTTTAGTTCTCACTGCCTGAGTTTTATTGCCGTGAATCGCGGTAGCGTTAATACCTTTCGATTTCAAGTGGTTGGTCAGACGATTGGTACCGATTTTGGTGCGGGCAAAAACCAGCACTTGAGACCAGTTATTGTCCTGGATTAAGTGGCT
>JAHRWI010000053.1 GCA_019090225.1 Porticoccaceae bacterium | reverse complement strand
TATGGTCGATTCTAGCCGTATCAATGTCGCTGGTGTCAGCCAGGCTAATGTCGATTATTTAACGAAGGCGATTGTAGAAACAATCAGAACCTAGCATTCTAAAGTAGAAAATTAAGGCAATAAAAAAGGGGCATATAGCCCCTTTTTTATTGCTGATGCAGTTTGGTAACTAGCTTGTTAGCTATTGCGCCGCAACAGTAATACCGCCATGGGACTTGCGTAATTCTGTCTTTAGAATCTTGCCAGCACCTGACTTGGGTAGCTCATCAAGGAAGTAAATGGCTTTTGGTACCTTGAAGCGTGCCAAACAGCCATTACAGAATTCGATCAACTCGTTTTCTGTCACGCTTGCGCCTTCTTTTAAGACTACGCAGGCAGCGGGAACTTCCTGCCATTTCTCATGGGGAATACCAATCACGGCTACTTCAGCGATAGCATCATGTCCATACATGGCTTGCTCCAGCTCGGCCGGGTAGACATTTTCGCCACCGCTGATGATCATGTCTTTCTTGCGATCGACGATGTAGAGGAAGCCCTCTTCGTCTAAATAACCTAGGTCGCCAGAGTGGTACCAGCCGCCACGGATAGCATCGGCAGTTGCTTCGGGCTTGTTCCAGTAGCCTTTGAGCATGTTGGGTCCGCGACAGATAACTTCGCCGACTTCGTTAGCTGCAACATCATTGCCGTCTTCGTCAATGGTGCGAATGTCTACGAAGAATGAGGGGTAGCCCACCGAGCCGTTTTTGCGCTCGCAGTCCCATTTGTCGAGGATGGTCACCAGGGGTGCCATTTCGGTCATGCCAAAACCTTCGTAGATATCCAGACCGCGTTCTTTAAAGTAGGCTAGAATTTTTAACGGCGTTGGAGCAGCGCCGGTCATCAGGAATTCAATAGAACTCAAATCGAAGTCTTTTTTGTCCAGCTCTTCAACAATCATTTGCCACATCGATGGCACACAGAAAAGACCGGTGAGGCGTTCTTTTTCTGTGACTTCTAATACTTTAACCGCATCAAACTCAGGGAGTGTGACGACAGTGCCACCCTGAAACAGGGTTGGTAGTACCGTAACGCTGGTGCCACCGATATGGAACATCGGCGCCACGCCAAGGGCGATAGTTTCAGCATGGATAGGCAGGCGCTGGGTGGTGTGATAGACATTCGCTGCGTGGGCCGCGTGGGTGAGCATCGCGCCTTTAGGTCGGCCGGTAGTACCAGAGGTATACATTAGTAGCGCGACATCATCGGCGCTAACGGTGGCATTGATCTCGCTGTCTGCACCGGCCATAAGGAAAGCTTCGTAGTCAGCTTCATCGTCGCAGGCGCGAGCATTACCGCAATATACAGAGGTGTCAAAGTTGACTAATTCCGCAACGCCTTCTGCTAAATGTCTGAATTCGTCGTGGAAGAACATGGTACGCGCACCAGAATCTTGAACAATGTATTCAATTTCCGGGACAGTGAGGCGGAAATTGATCGGTAAAAAGATCGCCCCAAGTTTGGCAACGGCAAAGATCAATTCCAGTTGTTCGTGGCCGTTCATCAACAACGAGCTAACTCGATCACCGGGTCGCACACCGCTATCGCGCAGAGCGTTAGCCAGGCGGTTGCAGCGCCGATTCATTTCTTTGTAGGTGAAGCGTTTGTGACGGTTGATGACAGCGGTTCGGTTGCCGGAAATCAACTCCCGCTTAGTTAGCCAATATCCTAGACCCTGATCCATAAGTACCTCTCTTGTTCTGTTTTTTTGGAGCGTCGATAGTTGATGTGTCGACGGTTTTTAGTTGGCGGAGTGTATATAAGGAAGAGTAAGCCTAGCAAGTCCTTTTTCCTCTGACAACAGACTTCAGTGGCTAAGTCTTGTTTGCGATCCATTGGTAATGAGTGCCGGGTCTTTCCGATCTCTTCCTGAAAGTTTCATATAATGCCAGGTTCAAATAGCCAGTTAAGGAAAATAGGTGAGCAATACACGAATGCTTTGGCGGGTAGTCCTGGTGTCGGCGTTATTGGTGGTTAGCTACGCATCCCTGGCGCCGTCTTCCGGTGGTGCTATGTTTGCCGGGGTGGATAAATTGGCACATTGCCTTACTTATGCTGTCCTCTATGTGCTGGCGTGGCTGGCCTTTCCCGGGGCGGTATTACGCTGGTTTATCCACATGGCATTACTGGGTTTTGGTGTGGCGCTCGAATTATTACAGGCTCAGACTGGGTATCGATTTATGGAAGGTGCCGATGTGCTGGCTAATACTACCGGTACCGGTCTGGGGAATCTAATGTTGTCATTTTTTCATGCCGGTGTTTCTAAACGGCTAAATTCAGTATCTGCGATGGGGGAGAGTGTTAAGTGAGTATAGATTGGGCGACAACGGTGGCGGCAATTTGGCGTCCCAAACAAGCGAGTTTAAGGGCGGTTAAGCGTGTAGACACGATTGGCTTCGATGACTTGCTGGGCATCGACCGGCAAAAGACTGAATTTAAGGATAACTTGGCGCTTTTTCTGAGTGGTGCCTCAGCCAATAATATTCTCTTGTGGGGGAGTCGAGGTACGGGTAAGTCGTCTCTGGTTAAGGCGGCGCTAAATTGTTATCAGGACAAAGGCCTCCGAGTGGTTGAAATTGATAAGGATGATCTCGCAGATTTGCCCGAAATTGTCGATGATCTGCGTGAGCTGCCCCAGCGCTTTTTGATTTTCTGTGATGACCTGTCATTCGATGAGGGCGAAACCGCCTATAAACATTTAAAAAGTATTCTGGAGGGTTCTATCGAGTTGCCGCCTGAGAATGTGCTGGTCTGTGCTACGTCGAACCGACGCCATTTGATCAGCGAACAAAAGACAGATAATGCTGGCATAGAAATTATTGAAGGTGAGTTGCATTACGGAGATCGCGTGGAGGAAAAATTGTCGCTGTCTGACCGCTTTGGTTTGTGGTTGTCCTTTTATCCCAACTCCCAGGCCCAGTATTTGCTGATTGTCGACGAACTCTTCAAGGATAGTCTGGCCGCAGCGGAGATCGATAGAAAAGAATTACATGGGGCCGCTAAGCGTTTTGCTATGGCTCGGGCCTCAAGAAGTGGCCGCACAGCCAAACAATTTTGTATTCAGTATCAGCGGGATGTTGCTACAAGCGTTTAATACCGCAGCTGCTTAATAGAGTTTTTTCTCGCCTTCCGGCCGGGTTTTAAAACGTTTGTGTAGCCAGAAATAGTCGGCAGCGTGCTTATGAACTTGTCGTTCGAGGTAATCGCTCCACACATGAGTATCTGCCAGATCGTCACCGGAGGGGTAGTTTTCTAATACCGGTTCGATTTCAACAACGCAATTACCGTCAGCTTCTCGGTAGGTGTGGAACAGTAAGACCCTGGCATCTGCCGATTTAGCATACTGGGGAATGTTAGTAATGGTCGCGGTATCTATACCAAAAAACGGGATGAAGGTACCGTGCTTGGTACCAAAATCCTGATCGGGCGCGATAAGCACGACACCCTGGTCGGCCAGATCGGTCAGCATGTAAGGAATTTCTTTGCGATGGATAGCCTTGATAGGGTAAGTTTTTGTGGCCCGTTGATAGATTTGCGCTTCCAGTACGGGATTATCCATGCGTCGGTAAACAACAGAAAAAGGCACGACCTCAGTGAGTTTTGCGACGCCTAAGGCTAAACCGCAGGAATGCCCGGTGACCAGTATCAAGGGTTGATTTGCGCTTAAAGCGTCTCGAAGGTGCTGCTCTCCAATGATACGAGCCCTGCTCAGCACCGAATCTCTGGAGTCCCATACCAGCGCCAGTAAATCAAACAGAGTCCAGATAGTGGAGTAAATATTGTCTGCCACCAATGCTTCGCGTTCCTGGTTCGACAGCTCAGGAAAGCACAATTCAATATTGCGGCGAATGGTTTTGGCCCGCGAAGATTTGGTTTTGATGATCAAGCTGGTAAGGCCACGTATCAGGCCGCGTTGTGCGGCACGTGGCAACTTTGCCAGCACCCAGCTTGAGCCTACTGCTAGCCAGGATAACCAGAATCGAGGCCCATAATAACCGAGCCAGCCACGGGCGTTACGATCTGTTCTTTTCCCCACAATATGATTTCCATTTTTTAAGTTTAAGTTCGGTAAATTAAGTGATTGTGACTTTGGATGGCTTAAATTGGAGTCGTTCTGCTATCCCTTGCGCAAATATAAAGGGTCTGATCGAAGCGGTTGATGGCGTAATTTCAGGATGGTTTTCTTCATTTATAAGCGGGTTTGTTCGCGTAGGTTCAGGCGTAAATTTTGGGGATGAACAGGGTTGTTGCCACTGATACTTAAAATCATGGTGATAAGTTCCTGCCAGGGTGAAGCCTGACTCATGCCTTTAATGGCGCGGTCAACGCTCGCAGCCTGTCGTAGCAGCATAGATAATTGCCCGTATTTTAGGCGCTTTAATGCATTGCGCATCAGCGTTTGCCGTTGCTTCCAAACCCCCATGTTTTGTAATGTGCTGTCTGCGTGCGCCCCCCGGGCTATTTGCTCTGAAGCTTTCGCTAAGGTGCGAAGTTCACGGCTTAGCGCCCACAACACCGCGCCGGGTTCCGTGCCTTCATTACGCAAACCGTAAAGGGTGCGTGCGGCGGCCTCACTATCACCTTCGAGGGCTCGGTCAACAAGGTCGAAAACGCTGAAACGGGCACTGTCGGCGACCACGGCCGACATGGTTTCAGCATCGATGATGCCGTCATCTTCGATCAGCAGTTTAAGTTTTTCTATTTCCTGACTGGCAGCCAATAGATTGCCTTCGACGCGATCTGCCAGCACTTCTACGGCTTGCGAGTTAGCTTTTATGTTGGCCCTTAATAAGCGTTTATTGATCCAGTTGGGCATTTGTGCGGCGGTGACTGGCCAGACCTGGAGAGAAGCTCCGTGGGAGTCCAGGGTACGAAACCATTTGCTGTTGGTGGCGGATCTGTCCAGCTTGGGGAAGATCACCAGGAGCAGGTTGTCGGGACAAATGTTCTGGCAGTATTCCTGAAAAAATTTGCCGCCATTCTTGCCGGGTTTGCCAGAGGGAATACGCAGTTCGAGAATTTTTTTATCGGCGAACAGTGACAGGCTATTGGCTTCGTTAAGCACCTGCTGCCAATCGAAATACTGGTTGGCTTCAAATAGCTCCCGACCGGTGAAGCCGCTGGCTCGTGCGGCACTGCGGATGTTATCGCAGGCTTCCAGAATCAGCAGTGGTTCATCGCCCGACACCACGTAAATGGGTGCCAGGTCACCGTTTAAATGGTTTTGTAGCTGTTCAGCCTGGAGGCGCATCGACTGCCTTGGCTGGGTCATTCAGTTGGCGCAGACGATTGTATATTTGCCGTGCTAGCTCGCTGCGCATTTCTCGTTTTAACATCTGCGCTTCGTCGTTGGTGGCAAGGACGTTGTTTTCATCGTATTCGAAGACCCGCTCAACCGTGACTTTGGTGAGAGGGATAACCGAGCCACCCTCACGATTCAGTACCAGAAACTCGGCCCATTCAGTCAGGGAACGTTCAGAAACCCGAGCGCTGGCACTGACCGTAGCGGTACGACGTTTGCTGTCTTCCTTGACGATAACAAGGCTGTATATCGCGTCCGTGGCGCTCTCGACCACCTCGACGTCACTGGCTTCTAGTTGGCGCTGTAATTGCCTGACCAGATCGCTGTGCAGGTTGGCGGCACTGATATGTATGCGCTTGAAGCTGACGGTGTTGCCAGCTGTGCCGCGCAAGTGCCAGCCGCAAGCCGTGGTAGCAAGTAACAAAACTGCAATAAGGGAAAGGGAGATTGCGTTTTTGTTCATGGATGAATCCTGTGGTTAGGGTGCTGGCTCTAATGGCCGCTCAGGTATTAAGCCTTAAGGCAGTTATGTTGCTAATTTACGGTTTAAGTCAGCCGACCACAATGTTTACCAATCTTTTCGGCACGACGATCACTTTACGGATGCTCTTGCCCTCAGTAAAGCGAATGACTTTGGCGTCTGCAATGGCCTGTTGTTCGATGTCTTCGGGTTTTGCATCGGCGGCCACCTCGATCTGTGCTCGCACCTTACCGTTGACCTGTACAGCCATGGTGATACTGCTACGCACCAGGGCGGACTGGTCAGTGTCGGGCCAGGGGGCGTCGATAACGGCTTCGCTGTGACCGAGAACAGCCCAGGCGCTGTGGCATAAGTGTGGGGTGATTGGAGCTAATAAGAGTACCGCTGTTTCCAGGGCTTCACGGGTGATTGCCGGGGCCTGGGTTGCGCTGTCGTCGAGCTTATTGAGTTCGTTGAGTAATTCCATTACCGCTGCAATGGCGGTATTAAAGGTTTGCCGACGACCGTAGTCGTCACTGACCTTGGCAATGGTTTCATGGGTTTTGCGACGTACATCCCGCTCAAGAGTGCTTAGGTTCTCTATGTCGATGGGCTTTATATCGCTGTGAGCGCTATCGTTTTCAATATGTCTGTGCAAGGTTTTCCACAGTCTGCGCAGGAAGCGAGAAGCGCCAGCGACGCCTTCATCAGACCATTCCAGTGATTGTTCGGGCGGTGCGGCAAACATGGTAAACAGCCGAACCGTGTCAGCGCCGTATTGATCAATCAGGCCCTGGGGGTCGACGGTATTGCCCTTGGATTTGGACATTTTACTGCCGTCTTTGAGCACCATGCCCTGGCAGAGTAGTTTGGTGAATGGCTCATCGGAATCGAGCAGGCCTTCATCGCGCATCAGCTTATGGAAGAAGCGGGCATAAAGCAGATGTAGTATTGCGTGCTCAATGCCGCCGACATATTGATCGACGGGCAGCCAGTAATTGGCGCGCTCGGAATCGAGCATGGCGTCCTTGGCGTCCGGGCAGGTAAAGCGCGCGTAATACCAGGATGACTCCATAAAGGTGTCAAAGGTGTCGGTTTCCTTTTCTAGCTGCTGGCCGTCAAGGCTGACTTTTTTCCATTCGGCATCGGCCTTAATGGGGGATTGCACGCCGTCCATTTCAACATCTTCGGGCAATAGCACTGGGAGTTTGTCGGCGGGTACCGGGATTTCAATGCCGTCA
This sequence comes from Porticoccaceae bacterium, assembly GCA_019090225.1. Taxonomy (GTDB): domain Bacteria; phylum Pseudomonadota; class Gammaproteobacteria; order Pseudomonadales; family Porticoccaceae; genus HB2-32-21. Next base: position 10,373 of record JAHRWI010000053.1, on the reverse strand, counting down.
GAGTTGTAGAGCATGGGGATGGGTGAGCCCCAGTAGCGCTGCCGCGATACACCCCAGTCTCGTAGGCGATAGTTGACGGTGATGCGGCCTTTATCGAGCTCTGCCAGGGCGCTGGCGATAGCGTCAAAAGCCTCATCAAAACCCAGGCCGTTAAATTGCTCAGAGTTAATTAACTCGCCTTTGGCGGTGAAGGCTTCTTTGCTTATGTCGCAGGAGGTGTCGTCATTGAGGGCGGAGATGGGGGCGATAACCTGTTCGATAGGCAAGTGGTAATTTTTGGCAAATTCCCAATCCCGTTGATCGTGAGCGGGCACGGCCATTACTGCACCAGAGCCGTAATCCATCAACACATAATTGGCGATCCAGACCGGGACTTCGGCACCGGTGAGTGGGTGGGTGGCCTTGATGCCGGTATCCATACCCAACTTGTCCATGGTCGCCATATCGGCTTCAGCGAGGGATTGAATTTTACAGGTGCTTATAAATTCTGCCAGCTCAGGATTGCTTGCTGCCAGCGCCAGGCTGATGGGGTGCTCTGCCGCCAGGCTTAAATAGGTGACACCCATAACAGTGTCTGGCCGAGTCGTATAAACCTCAAAGTCCTCGTAGCCTGCGATAGCAGTACTGAGCGCAAAGCTCATGGTCACGCCTCGGCTTTTACCAATCCAGTTGCGCTGCATGGTGCGCACCTGGTCCGGCCAGTCGTCGAGTTTATCGAGATCGTCCAGCAGCTCTTCAGCGTAGTCGGTAATGCGGATAAACCACTGGGGAATTTCCTTGCGTTCTACCGGGGTATCACAGCGCCAGCAGCAGCCATCTATAACCTGCTCGTTGGCGAGGACAGTTTGATCATTGGGGCACCAGTTCACCGCACTGGTTTTTTTATAAACCAGTTTTTTTTCGTAGAGGCGAGTGAAAAACCACTGTTCCCATTTGTAGTAATCCGGTTGGCAGGTCGCCAACTCACGGTTCCAGTCATAGGCAAAGCCCAGGGTGTTGAGTTGATCCTTCATGTAGCGGATGTTTTCGTAGGTCCACGGTGCTGGTGCCGTGTTGTTTTTTATCGCGGCATTTTCTGCGGGCAGGCCAAAAGCATCCCAGCCCATGGGTTGCAGAACATTTTTACCCAGCATGCGCTGGTAGCGGCTAATCACATCGGCGATGGTGTAGTTGCGGACATGGCCCATGTGTAGTTGCCCGCTGGGATAGGGGAACATGGCCAGGCAGTAATATTTTTCCCGCTGACTATCGGCTTCTACTTTAAATGATTGGTTTTCCCGCCAGTACTGCTGAGCGTCCTGCTCAATGTCTTTCGGGTGATATTGTTCCTGCATGGGCTCTCATCTTGAAAAATTGCCGGGCCGAATGATTATCCGGCGTGGTGGCGCAAGGGCGAAATTATAGGCGAAAGCGGAGGCTAGACCTAGCGCGCTATGCTCTGGATGATCGAGACAGCGGTATTTTTTTACGGCTGATCCAGCTGTTTGTTTTAGATGATGGGGTTAGGAGACAGGTTTAGACGAGGGCTTTAGGCAGTCGGCGATCCAAAACTATTGCCGCTAACAAAACCAATAAACATAGGCCGATGACAGGCATCTGGCCCCAGCGGGCGTAAGGCGTCATACCTTCATGGGGCTGAATTTGTCCCTCTAAAACCCCTGAGGAAAAACGGGGTAGCTGTTTCACAAGCTGGCCACGGCTATCAATAAATGCTGTGATGCCGTCATTGGTAGCGCGCAGCAGTGGCTTGCCAGTTTCCAGTGCGCGGATGCGGGCAATTTGCAGATGTTGGTGCGGCCCTAACGAGTCACCAAACCAGGTGTCGTTGCTGACCGTTAAGAGCAGGTTTGCCTGGCGGGCATCTTTTGCAAGCGGCGCGGAATAAGCGATTTCGTAGCAAATAGCGGTTGCCAACTGGTAGGGGCCAATGGCGATGAGCGCCTGTTCATCGGCCCCCACACTGAAGGCTGACATAGGTAAATCAAAAAAACTGATAAGACCTCTTAACCAATGCTCTAAGGGCACATATTCGCCAAAGGGTACCAGGCGACGTTTTTGGTAACTGCCACTGGCGGTGCCAAGTCCGATCACAGAATTAAAATATTGGCCGTCAGAATAACTGGGGATGCCAGTGATTAAGCCGGTGTTTTGATTTTTAGCGCTAAGGTCTAATTCGTGGAGGAAAGCCTGAACATTATTTTGCAGGGCGGGAATGCCTGATTCGGGCCAGATGATCAGATCGCTATCGGCAAAGGTAAGGGTTTTTTCACGGATATCGGAGAGGATTAAGGGGAGTGCTTTGTCATCCCACTTGCTCAGTACCGGGTTGTTGGGTTGTACCAATATTACGTTTAAGGGAGTAGCAGCGATGGCTGTGGTCCAGCTTTGTTTTTGCAGTAAGCCGCCACCCAGCCACAGTGTTGCTATTAACAACGTCGAGAAGCCTGTCATCCACACCCGGTTTTTGTTGTTTGGCTTGCTACCGGGCATGTTATCTGACTCGCCACTCAAGGCATCACGCAGCACTTCGCCTAACAACTCACTTAAGAGAACGCCACTAAAAGCAACCATGCCGCCCATGGCTAACACGCCGCCGATGGGTGCCCAGCCTGCCAGCCAGGTGTCGATAAAGCCATAGCCGAGATAGAGCCAGGGGAAGCCAGTTAAAAACCAGCCGCGAAACCATTCCCCCAGTACCCAGAGTGCAGCGAATGTCAGCGCTCTAAACAGCGGGTTGTTTTGTTTTATCCGTCCGAAAAAGATTATGGGCAGGGTAAACACTGCTCCCAGCCCAAAGGCGAATAGCCCTGTGAGCAAGGCGGCAAGCGCCACCGATGCCTGACCATATTCATGGATGCTGACGTAGATCCATGATGCTCCAGTGGCGTAGAGGCCGAAACCAAACAACAGGCAGACGATAAATGCTTGCCGCAGCGCGGTGTGACGTGATGCAAAATTTAGCGCGGCACAACAAAGCAGGGCGACTGGCCACCAGGACATAGGTGCGAAGGTCAGGGGCAGCAGTGCGCCTGACAGTAGGGCCACCGTATATCTGGCGAAAGTGGACATAGTTGAATAAGGCATCGAGCTAGTTGAGATAGCTAATAGAGGTAGCTAGGAGGGATCGGCACTGACTGCGCGCATTCCCAGCAGGTGTATTTGCCGCTCGTCACCTTCAAGGATTTCGATATGGTAATTGTCGAGCTGGGTAGATTCGCCCACTTTGGGGAGGTGGCCAAAAGCTCGGGTGACCAGGCCGCCGATGGTGTCGAATTCGTCCTCGCTCAGGCCTGCGCCAAAATATTCGTTAAAGTCCTCAATGGGTGTCAGGGCGGCGAGTTGATAGCTGCCATCTTCCTGGCGCTTGATATGCTGTTGATCTTCCTGGTCGGTCTCATCTTCGATCTCGCCGACAATTTCTTCGAGAATATCTTCAATGGTCACTAGGCCGGCGACACTGGCGTATTCATCCATAATAATAGCCATGTGATAACGCTGTTCGCGAAATTCTTTAAGCAAAACATTCAGGCGCTTACTTTCTGGGACGATGGTGGCCGGGCGGATCACTTGAGCGAGTTTGAAGTTCTCGTTGCCGGTTAAAGCCAGCGGCAATAAATCTTTGGCCAGCAGAATCCCTTTGATGTCTTCGATAGATTCGCCGATAACGGGGAAGCGTGAGTGTTTTGACTCCGTTACCAGAGCTAAGACCTGTGCGATATCCGCCTCTTCCGGGATCACTATCATCCGTGAACGGGGCACCATAATCTCTCTGACCTGTTGATCGGCTACGGCGAGGGCGCCTTCCATGATCTCCAGTGCTTCGTGATCGAGGATATTGTTGTCGTGAGCGTCGCGCAATAATTCGGCGACGTCATCTCGCGTTGAGGGTTTAGAAGAAAATAGCCTTGTCAGTCGGGTGATAAATGACTGTTTAGGGTCGGTGCTTTTATTATCCTTTTTCACAGGTCTTGGTTCTCGTTGCCATGGCTAGAATTGGTATGCGGGCTTGAATCAGTGGTGTAGGGCGCTGGGTAGTTTAGTGAGCCTAGAATGCTTGTCTCAAGAGCTTCCATTTGCGCGGCATCGGCTTTATCAATATGGTCATAGCCCAGTAAGTGCAGGGTGCCGTGGATGACCAAATGAGCCCAATGTGCCTGGGCAGACTTGCCCTGTTCTCGGGCTTCTTTGAGTACCAGAGGTGCGCAAAGCACAATGTCGCCGAGCAGGGGCAGGGCTACGACTTCGGGTAAATCTGCGGGAAAAGATAAGACGTTGGTCGGGCCCTGCTTACCTCGATATTGTGTGTTCAGTTCGGCGGCTTCATCTGTGCCAACAATGCGAATACTGAGTTCGGCCTCGTCCTTACGGTCGGCGATGGCGGCCTCAACCCAGCACTGTATCGAGTGGGGTTCGGGTGCCTCGTTGTCGCTGCAATTGTAGACAATAATCGTCGTCGTCATGCCGGACGCGATTTGATTGGCGAAGGTGAAAATTTAGCGGTCAGCGTCATTATTATTTTCGTTCTTGTTTTCACCTTTGTTTTCAAATATATCGTAGGCATCGACGATTTTTTGTACCAGAGGGTGGCGTACCACATCTTTCGACTGGAAGTGGGTGAAAGAAATACCCTCGACACCATCTAAGACATTGCAACCGTGAATTAAGCCGGATCGCGTACCCCGGGGCAGATCGATCTGGGTGATATCACCAGTAATAACCGCGGTGGAGCCAAAACCGATGCGGGTGAGAAACATCTTCATTTGTTCGCGAGTGGTGTTCTGGCTTTCGTCGAGAATGATGTAGGCGTTATTTAAGGTGCGTCCGCGCATGTAGGCCAGTGGCGCGACTTCGATAACATTGCGTTCGATAAGTTTGCCAACGGTTTCAGTGCCCATCATTTCGTAGAGCGCATCGTAGAGGGGGCGCAGATAAGGGTCGACCTTCTGTGATAAATCACCGGGCAAAAAGCCGAGCTTTTCACCGGCTTCAACTGCGGGTCTAACCAACAATATACGTTCTACCTCATGACGAAGAAAAGATTCCACCGCACAGGCAACGGCGAGATAGGTCTTGCCCGTTCCAGCTGGGCCAACCCCAAAGTTGATGTCATGAGTCTGGATGGCTTGGACGTAATGCAACTGGTTGGCTCCGCGAGGGGTGACATTGCCTTTCTTGGTGCGAATAACAGAAAAGCTTTGCACGACTTTGCTTTCTGCTTCAGAGGCGGGCGCTGAGTTATCCTGGGAGCCAGCTTCGAGAGTGGGTGTTTCCATATAACGTTCCATATCAGCTTGCTGTAAAGATAAATGCACCTGGCTCGGACTCAGGCCATTGGCGGAGCGGGTTTCGTCGTAGAGGTGTTGAAGTAGATTAGCGGTAGCGACGGCTTGCTCTGGATTGCCATAGAGCGCAAAAACATTACCCCGGTTTTTGATCTGAATATTGAGGCGCTGTTCGATCTGGTGGAGGTGCTCGTCAAACTGGCCGCAGAGCTGGGCAAGCCGGTGGGTGTCGTTGGGTTCGAGAGTGACGGTGTGCGCTGCAGAGCGAGTGTTCAAATGTGTGTCTTGGAACCATTATTTAATTCGTGAACAGCGAAGGATAGCCGCTTTAATCAAGGAATAAAACTATAACGTCAGCGGTCTTTAGACCGATAGGCTACTGTAAAGGGCTTTGTTCAAACCAAAGTTGTTCAAATCAAAGAGTGGCTGTGTTGACCAGGGCTACCTGCTAGCTCGGCGACAGGTTCCTCCTTACAGAGGCGGCCACGCAAGGAGTTGGGCAGGGCCTCGTAGATATCGACATCGACAAATTGACCGATAAGGTCATGATCTGTACTGGCAAAATTAACCACCCGATTGTTCTCCGTGCGGCCCTGAAGTTGCCCAGGGTCACGCCTGGAGATACCGGTGACTAGTAGGCGCTTGGTATTGCCGACCATTTTTCGGCTGATCGCCATAGTCTGTTGAATAATTCGGGTTTGCAGGGTTTTTAGCCGCTGCTTGTGAACCTCCGGCGGTGTGTCATCCCGCAAGTCGGCAGCTGGTGTGCCGGGCCGGGCGCTATAGACAAAACTAAAGGAGTGATCGAAACCGACGTCCTCGATCAGTTTCATGGTGGCGGCAAAATCTGCCTCGGTCTCGCCGGGAAAACCAACAATAAAATCTGACGACAGGCAAATATCTGGTCGTACTTTCCTGAGTTTGCGAATCGTCGATTTGTATTCGAGGGCCGTGTGGCCTCGTTTCATGGCGGCTAGAATACGATCCGATCCGCTTTGAACGGGCAGGTGTAAGTGGCTGACCAACTCCGGGACTTCGCTATAAGCGGCGATCAGCGCATCATTAAATTCGATAGGGTGTGAAGTGGTGAAGCGAATACGGTCGATGCCATCGATTTGGGCGACATAACTGATCAATTCTGCCAGACCGCACAGAGTTGGTTCTGACTCTTTAGTTTCGGGCAGCGCACCTCGATAGGCATTGACGTTCTGGCCCAGCAGGTTCACCTCTCTGACCCCTTGTTGGGCCAGATGAGCGACTTCCGTTAAGACATCAGCGAGGGGTCGGCTGACCTCCTCCCCACGCGTGTAAGGCACCACGCAAAAGCTGCAATATTTTGAGCAGCCTTCCATGATGGAGACAAAAGCTGTTACACCATCGGCCTCCGGCATCGGCAGGCGATCAAATTTCTCAATTTCTGGGAAGCTGACATCGACTACGGCACTACCGCTCTGGCGGCTTTCGGTGATCATTTCTGGCAGGCGATGCAGGGTTTGTGGCCCGAAGATTAAATCTACATAAGGTGCACGCTGGGCAATGGCTTCGCCTTCCTGGCTGGCGACGCAGCCACCGACGCCGATGATCATATCCGGTTTAGCTTTCTTAAGCTTTCGCCAGCGACCCAGCTGATGGAAGACTTTTTCCTGGGCTTTTTCGCGGATAGAGCAGGTGTTGAGCAGCAAGACATCTGCCTCGGCAGGGTCTTCTGTGCTGACAATTTGATGACTATCGCCCAGCAGGTCCTTCATGCGCGCCGAATCGTACTCATTCATCTGGCAGCCATGAGTGACGATATGTACCTTTTTAACGTGTTTTGCGGTCATCGTGTGTTTATCATGGCTTGTTTATCATAAGTGCTGTCGTAAGTCTGGTCATAAGAGATAAGCCGCACCAAAAGTTGAGCGCTTGCATGAGGGGTGCTTACGTAAAAGCTCAAGCGCTGACTAAAAGCGGTCGGCGATTATAGTTGTTCACGGCGCTGAAACCTAGTTTTGATCTGCCTCGAATCGGCTCGATTATGTTATTATATCGGGCTATCAATCAAGCAGTGAAGTTAGTGTAAGCCATGGCGAATGATCCGATTTACAAAGTAATATTTTTTAATCAGGGGCAGGTCTACGAGCTTTATGCCCGTAACGTTTATCAAAGTGATTTGATGGGTTTTCTGGAGGTCGAGGAATTTATCTTCGGTGAGCGAAGCCAGGTGATTGTCGACCCGGCTGAAGAAAAGTTAAAGAATGAATTTGACTCGATTAAACGGAGTTTTATTCCCATTCATTCGGTGGTTCGCATTGATGAAGTGGAAAAAGAGGGAGCCTGTAAAATTACTGAAGTCAAAGGCGGCAATGTTACCCATCTGCCTTTTCCTTCTATCGCGCCGGGCACGAAAAAACCGACATCTTAAACTCGTAAGGTGAACCCGGTCACGGATCGGTTGCCGGAAAGCCATGTCAGCGATCATAGCAGTATGTGAATCTAGTAGTGCTGCGTATCAGGACTGCCGAAGCGGCCATCCTGATACATTCAGACAACGCAATTGCATACAGTTCCGATGCAGTGTTCTGGCACAGCGTTCTGAAACAAGGAGGCAACAGGATGAAGTTCACCTTACTCGCAACGGCATTAGTGATCGTTTATATCTTTTTCCCCATCTACGATCTTTACGTTATCAAAGATCCATTTTCTGATGATTACACCCTCGAAAAGCAGGGTATTTATCTCGAAAAAAATTGTCTTCAACAAGCCCAGAGTCTGGACAAAGCAAGTCCCGGCACTTTGCGCTATCGATGCCGAAAAACCAGTAAGTGGGCCGGGATGCGCGATAGCTACACAAGGTATAACCCTGAGATAAGAGACGCCCAGAATCATGTCCCGAACGATTGAATAGGTCGATTAAATAACGCGCTTATCTCTTAAGTCAGCGATTTCTGCTTCGCCATAACCCAGTTCACCAAGAATATCATCGGTATGTTCACCCAGGGTTGGGGGGCGATGCCTAATGGTGGCAGGGGTTTCCGAAAGCACCACCACTGGCCCCGCTACGGGAGCGGCTTGGGGTAAGCCCGGATAGTCAACCGGGTTCAACACGCCCATGGCCTGAACATGGGGATCATCATAGGCCTGCTGCGAAGTTAACACCGGGCCAGCCGGTAAGCGTGCGGCTTCGAGTTCCGCCAGGGCTTCATCGGTGCTGCGTTCAGCACACCACGCCGCCGTGCGCTCACTGAGAATTTCACCGTTTTTACCGCGCAGTGCATCCGTCGCGAAGCGGGGGTCATCCAGCCATTCTTCCGCGCCGACCAGCTCGGCCCAGCGTTGGAACAAAGGCTGGCCGATGACCTGGATAATAATCGCGCCATCTTTGGTGTTAAATATGTTGCTCGGTCCGGCATTTTGCGCCTGGTTACCCGTACCGGTGCGATTAAGGTTAAGCAGTACCTGCTCGATCATCACCGCGTTGGAATAACACAGGGCAGTTCGTAATAAAGCGCCTTCGACCATCTGGCCTTTGCCCGTTTGCTGGCGGGCCATAATTGCGGCGAAGGTACCTAGAGCTGCCGAAGTGGCTGTACCAAAATCGGCATAGGGCGCATTCGACTTAATCGGTTGCCCAGGAAAGCCGCCCATGTGAACAGCGCCCGACATGACCTGGCCAATGCCATCGAAACCAAGGCGATCACTGTAAGGCCCCTCCGAGCCAAAGGTCGACATGGTGGTGAAGATAATATCTTCCTTAATGGCTTTAAGGGATTCGTAGTCAATACCCATTTGCACTAGCGAGGGCGCGGGCAGGTTGGCGAGCACAACATCGGCAGTGGCGACCAGTTTTTTGACCACCTCCCGGCCTTCAGGTTTGGTCGGGTTCAAAGTCATGCCGCGCTTATTGCAGTTCATCTGCATAAACAAAGCGCCCTGGCCATCATCGGTAACTGGCGTAGTGTAGCGATCCTCGCTGCCCGCCAGTTTCTCGATGCGAATAACATCAGCGCCAAATTGCGATAATAGCTGCGCGCAATAAGGCCCTGCGATATAGCGGCCAAAATCCAGTACCCGTATGCCATCTAGTACACCACCCATGATCTTCCCCGTTTAGCAATTCGCTTAATTAGTCATTTTGTTAATTAGTAATGCCGATAAATAGTGAGTTTTATTTTTTAGTGCGTATGTTTATGAGTTAATTGCTTGCGCTGTGACGTTTTATGTCCAATACCAACGGCGACCTAAGATTATTTCAGCGTAAACACCGGCACTGATTCTTGCACAGGTAGGAACCCCTATCCAAATTTTTGGCAGAATGGATATTGCATGGCCGATTTAGCGCGGCTCAGATTTGAGAGTTATTCGTCAGCTGTAGTGAGTGTAGACAGACAGGCGGGTTCGCGCTCGGTCAAGTCCCGGCAGCAGAAGCTCATTTGTTATGAGCGCCATCGCAAAGCGGTGCTTTACCCGTCACTTTACAGCCGCAGAAAAACACCTTAGCTGATTTTCCCGCCTCATATTTCAGTGGCATAAACTCAGTGCCCTTATGGGCGCTATCACAAAATGGCTGCTTTTGGCTTTTGCCGCAGGAACACCAGTAGTAGGTTTTTCCTGCCTCAACATCAACGGCATAAGGTGTGTCAGAAGCTCGGACGGGATTGCTCATTATTAGTATCTCCGATAGGTGTTTGAAAACGCTTTGTTATCGCAAACTGTCAACTCAGTGTAGTAGAAAATTCTTATGAGTTTAATTTTGAGTGATATAATAGTGAGCCGCGCAGGCACGGCCAGTCTCATGAAGACAGTAAATAAGGGCAACGATGGCTAGATCCTTGCTGCCTTTCCCTTACTGAACAAGAATATTATTACTCGTAAAATCGATGCCCTTGATTTTCAAAGTTAACCATTCCGCTCAGTCCAGTGCCATACATAAACATATCCTGACAGCCATTTGATCCAGAACTTGTAACTGTCAGATTAAATCGTGACTACGGTACTTTACGCATCGGATTTTTTGGTAAAAGTAAGTCGAGTGGCAGAAGCAGCTGATGACATCCCGGTTGCAGATATTTTGTTGGATAAACATCACTAGCTTGATGCGTTCTACGCCTC
>JAHRWI010000052.1 GCA_019090225.1 Porticoccaceae bacterium | reverse complement strand
ACAATATTATGATTGTTCTAGCTCCTGACGACGGCGATATATTTACCAATAAAACATTAGATGCCATTGAAAAATTAACCCGCGCCGCCTGGCAAACACCTTTTTCTCGACGCGTTGATTCACTCACCAACTTTCAGGATACCTACCCCGATGGGGACGACCTGATCGTTCGTCCGCTGGCGGAAGACACCCTGAAGCTCAACGCCACACAAATCAACGAAGTCCGTCAAATTGCCCTTAACGAGCCACTACTGGTCAATCGCATTGTCTCCAAAAAGGGGCACGTTACGGCGGTTAATATCACCATGAATTTTCCTCATGGCGATATATCCGGGCACAGTGCAGCGGTCGGTTATGTGCGAGAAATGATGATCGAGCTGGAAACTAATTCGCCCTGGATAAAAACCTATCTGACCGGCGAAATTATGATGGGGCAATCACTCCAGGAAGCCGGTGCATACGACGTCGCTACCCTATTTCCCATCATGTTTGCACTGATTTTAGTCGTTACTTATTTTTTTCTTCGCTCCTTGTGGGCGATCACTTCAGTGACTCTGGTGATTATTCTCTCGACACTTGCTGCTCTGGGATCATCAGGCCACCTTGGCATTGAGCACTCCTTTCTCACGGGCTCATCGGCAGTAGTAATCCTGACCCTTGCGGTGGCCGATAGCGTCCACTTTTTGGTCACCATGTTTCAGGAACTCAGGCGAGGCACGGAAAAACGTCAAGCCATTATCGAGTCGATGCGCATTAATCTCGAACCCATTTTTTTGACCAGCATTACCACTGGCATTGGCTTTCTAACTCTTAATTTCAGCGAATCACCACCGTTTAGGGCCATGGGTAATATCGTCGCACTGGGCGTTGGTTTCGCCTTTATCTTCTCCATTTTCAGTCTGCCAGCCCTGCTGAGTTATCTGCCGATCAAGCCTGGCAAGGCCAATGATATGGGCAGCCGTCTTATGGATAGAATTGCCGACCTCGCGATAAAACGACGTAGCGAATTGGGTACAGCATTTGTATTAATTTTTATTTTTACCGCCCATGGACTAAGCCTTAATCAATTCAATGACGTATTCACCAAATTATTTGGCGAGCAACTGACCTTTCGCCAACACACTGACTTTGTTGAAGAAAACCTGACCGGGGTCATGCTGGTTCATCACATCGTCGATTCCGGACAAGCCGACGGTATCTTTGAGGCAGAATACCTCGCTGATCTCAACGAATTAGTACATTGGTACGAGGCCCAACCCGGCGTCATGCACGTAGAGTCTTACAGCGATATTATCCGACGTTTAAATCGCACCATTCATGCAGGCCAGCAACTCTATTACAGAACCCCCGATAATCCCGACCTGGCTGCGCAATATCATCTGCTCTATGAATTCTCCCTGCCCTACGGCCTGGACGTGAATCACCTGGTTGATATCAACCGCCAAACTACGCGCATTACCGTCACCATGGCGGGTGTTGAATCAAACACCATTGTTGCTGCAGACCTTAATGCTCGGGCTTTTGCTGCGGAAAATCTGCCCGCGTTGAGTTTGGGAGAGGGTGTCGGGCCCTCGGTGATGATGGGACATATGGGCAAGGCCAATGGCCAGTCAATGATCTCTGGAGCAATCCTTGCCGTGACCTCCATTTCAATCGTTATTATGCTAGTGCTGCGTAATATTAAACTCGGTGTGTTATCCATACTCCCCAACATTGCACCAGGGATAATTGGCTTTGGCCTCTGGGGTATGTTTAGCGGTCGACTGACTTTTGCCGCAGTGCCAGCACTGGTGATCGCTTTTGGTATCGTCGTGGACAATACCGTGCATTTTTTAAGCAAGTACCTAAGGGCGCGAAGGTTGAATAACGATTCAGTTAAAGCTGCTATCCACTACAGCTATCATAGGGTCGGCACCGCCCTCGGGGTTAATTCAAGCATACTGATCAGTGGTTTCCTGGTACTGTTATTTTCTTCCGTTAGCATCAATCAGTTTATTGGTCTAATGACCGCCCTGTCGCTAATAATATCCCTGGCCATTACTTATTTCATCCTGCCGACCATATTGATGATAATTGATACCGACTCAGTAAAAAGTCAGGAAGACAATGCAGGATGAATTTGGTTTCGATAAAATATTCCATGTAAAGAAACGCTTGTTTAAAAGCGGCGATCAATAAAAAGACTATGGAGAAAACCTGTTGAAAAAAAAATCATTGATGGTGCAATATTTTTTTGCTGTTAGCTTACTGTTTATTGCCCTCATGGTTGAGGGCGAAACCGAATCGCAAAACAATCAACAAAAAGGCAGGGCTATCTTCGAAGAAATCGACCGTCGGGATCTGGGCTTCAAGGATTTCTCCTCCCAACAGGAAATGGTATTACGCAATAAGTCCGGCCAGGAAAGTCGACGTTTGATTGAAAATACTGTGCTTGAGGGCGACGCTGATAGTAAAACTGACGGCGACAAAACCTTAATCGTATTCAGAGAACCAAAACGTATCCGTGGCACAGCACTCATTACCCATGCCCACAGCCACCGTGATGATGACCAGTGGCTATATTT
>JAHRWI010000051.1 GCA_019090225.1 Porticoccaceae bacterium | reverse complement strand
CCCTTTGTATTTATTATTTGGTCTTTATCATCCCAAGAATTTGCATCGCCATCTATTATCCGCTGCTTTGGCGTATAGCCATTTTTATGGGCCTTTGTGGATAAGTGCGGCGTGAGGTCTTCTCCATTTCTTGCTTTATCAAATAGCTCATTAATATTGTTTTTAAGGAATTTCCATCGTTTGTCGGATGCTACATCTGGTGACAACTGGATTCGTCTTTCTCTTTGCGGGACATGACGAGTTTTCCAGTGTAGATAATGAACCAGAACAGCACCGACATCTTGACCTTCTAACTCTTCAAGAGTGGCCTTATCATTAGGAAAGAATGGTAATTCCTTGATCAAATTGTCTTTAAGCCGTTTTATTCTTTTAGACTCCTCCATAAATCCGATTTCCAAATTTTTCCTGATACTTAAAACGCATAACAGTTTAATAAACCGACCGCTTCCGACTATCACATTTCTTACTATCACAGAGCCGAACCAGCGGGTAAGCGTTCATTATCATATATCTTTTAGCAGGTTAACTAATACCCCCTCATATTGCTAACCAAGATAGTCGGAACGAACACTGACGGGGTTTTGTTTATGCTCTCCTGATCACACTTATTAACTGTATAGATTATAGGGAGTTGGCGGGTCAAAAAGTGATAGTGAGAACGAGCCTGCTGATTGAGGGCGGTATTTCGTTGGCAATGATCACAAAAAGCATCGACGAAAGGATTTTTTTGAACCACATAAATGACCGCGTTTAGATGATTTCCTACAGCAAATATAGTTGTCCACCATCCAGAAGCTTTCTAGGTATTCTGATTACGCATCTCGCGCACAACCGCCTTCGCTATCTCGCCCACATTCTGCCCCACCGGCTCCCTCGGCGTCTTCAATTCCTTAAATATCTCACCCTGACGACTCCCCTGCACCTCTCCGTAACTATAAAAGGTAGTCAGCACGCCCTCGTGCCCCAGGTTTTGGCTCCACGCTTTAAATTCCTCAGGCGACCGACATAGATTTTCACCCAACATCACAAGAGTGCTCCGGAAGCTATGTGGGTTGAAGTACGGGAGATCTGCCGCCTCAAACGCCTCGCGAAATATTTTACGAATCGGCGCCGCACTGGCCCAATGCTCCTTCATTAACCCTGACGCCTCGAACACCCTATTGTCATTCACCACAACACTAGTTTTGGGGAACAACGGATCATCGTTGCCCCAAAGTAATTCATCCCTGAGGTATGCCACCCATTCGTAAACAATACCGCGAATATCGTCACCCACCGGGAAAAAATAACTAGTGAAGGTTTTGCTATATTTGGTCTTCACCTCCCTAGCATCCTGAAATATGCTATCTGCCATCAAATCAACGTGCTTTAACTTAATCGAAACAATTGCGTTATCCCTGGCACCCGTTAATAGTGTAAAAGCTACTATGGCTCGATTCCGCTTTTTGATGGCGGTGCCCGACGGCATCAAGTCGATCACGTGCTTAATTTGCTCTATTGTTGGCACCGGCTTCTCGCGTCGCGCAGTAGCCACGCGAGCATCTTTTTCTGACAAGTTAAAATACTCGGCATCCGTGTAGTTAATTCGAGACTTGTAATTTGGCTGCATCGCCAACCATTGGAAAAAACCTTTCAGATGCCGCAATGTTGAATATAGCGTCGCCTTGCTTAATGGTTTCCCCGTTTTCTGGTTTTTTTGCCCCGCCAAGTGTTTCTTGAATGCTACTGCTTGTTCGAAGTGGAACGTCTTGAAGTCTCGCCATTTCATGTATTCTTCGAACCGGCTTAGCGCACTCGCTACCGCATCAATTGACGCTTCATTTTGGCGCTTCGCCTCTTTCAAAAAAATGAAGTATTTCCGCTTAATACGCTCGTTATCTGGACTGTGTTTTCTCATGGTTTTACCTCACTAGTTGAAGTCACTGTTTAAGAGAGGTTTATCTCTCTTGTTTAGTCTCTGCTAACCGTCTTGCGGTCTTCCATGAATTATTCAAGGCCTAGCCAATCTAATTCCTCCTGCTTAACGCCAGGTTGCTTCTTAAGCATTGCTATCATTTACGATGGTGCGCCCCCGGCTTGCTTCAGGCTGTTAACGGCTCGCTGTACGGCTGAATAGAATGTTTCAGCGTTAGCTTCGGTCGAAAGCACCTTATCCAAATCGCGTGTTCGGGTACGCTTCCGTTGCTCAAACGCATTGCCCATTTGATAAACCACATTCATCAAGTCGCTGCGCCCCAAGCCGGGTTTAATCCCTCCCACGTTGATAAGAACACGACGGATCGCGGCCAGTATTTTATTAAAGTAACTATCGACTTTGCTGTATCGCCCTTGCGCCACGATTGCCAACAGCTCTTCGGCCTGGATTCTCGGCGATTGATCGGCGTAGTTTTTTGCACCTCGTTCCATAATGATGTTAAGGCTTCGCTAAGCGGTGCGTTTTCAAGTATCGCGTCAATTATGGCCGCTTCATCATTCTCCGAAAACAACCCCAGGCCTTTATGAACCAGGACTTCATGCTGAAGGGTTTCTCGCGTGTCTTTTGCCCCGTCCAGGTTGGCGGCGATAACGTGGAGGGAGTTTGTTTTGGGGTCGAATCCAGCTTTGATTTTTCCGTACTTGGCTCTTGATCCTGAGTCAAACGTTCGTTCCTGAGAGCGATAAACCCGCAATACGATGTCGTCGGCTCCTTTGAATTTCTTGAGAAACGTCTTAACATAAAGCTCGGCCTCTTTTACGCTAATGCCTTTTGGCGTTACACCGTCAGGGAGTACGGCAGATTTTGAATATAACATCCCGTCAGCGCCACCATTGTCCTCCCCTACGCCTGGGGTCCCAGACTCATCCTGTGTTATACTTGTCTCTGTTACTGGCTGTCTGGCGCTAGAGCGGTTCTCTCCGGTTTGCTCAAGAGATTCCGTTTCCGACAAGGCAGGCTGACTACCGGAATCAGTGGGGTGTGACTGCGCACCGCTCCACAGTAGCTCACCACTAACTTTCCTGCTTTTATGGGCAGAAACCACCGTATAAAAATCACCCCCATCAGAAGGACGAATCTCAACGACAAGCAATTCGCTCGGGCTGCTCTCCTTTACCAGACGTAACCTTCCTGCCCTGCTTTTATAAATTGCACTGTAATCGTCGGCGACACGGCTCACGAAACTTTCGATATCTGCTATTTCAGGATACTCGGCCTTTATGTGGGCCCTGCCATAGCCCTTGTGGCTTCCTTTGTGTTCGCCTTCTTGCAAACGAATGGCACCAGGTTGCAGCGTGATCTGTTGCGAAATCTCCGAATTAATCTGACCAAAATCAACCGAACCATCGGGAGCTTTAATAAAGCTATCTACCTGTTTCTCGGCTTTGGTAGCTTTTTCTACAGATTCGCTCCGTGTTATGCTGCCATCGTTTTTTCCTTGAGCGGTTGGGTCGTCAGTCTTGGCATCGTCGCTGGCTTCCGCAGAAAGGGACTGATCGCCAAGATCGGTTTGTCGGGGTTCGCTCCCGTCGCTACGATCAATCGGCTGCGCTTCCAGCAAAGAGGCTTGCTGAGCCTGGGTCGTCGCTCCCGTATCACCCTGGCTTTGATTGTCCAGGCCAAAACGATCTTTTTCCCGGTCTACCTGCGCCTTCGTTTCAACGGCATCGACATCAGTTTCTTCGGCAGCAACGCCATCTTGCCCTTGTTCAAATAGTAACGGCTTATTATCAGTTGATTGTGTTGTTATTGCTGACGCTGATCCTTGCCTTGCTGTCGCTTGCTCTTCGCTTCCTTCAATTTGGCCGACAACAGTTTGATCCGCTCCTTCGAGACTCGATTGCGGTTCTTTTCGTTCGGTGTAGGCTTCATAAATATCTCCCGCTATCAGCGGTTCGCTAACCTTTTATCGATTATCTCATCTATAACACGCTCTGGCACCCCGGCATCGACATAAGGGCTTCTAAGGCCGCTTCTGTGAATGAAGCCTCAACACCGGCAGCCTTAGAGCCTAAATACTCACCAGCACCTTCTCCAGAGGATTCCAGCGCTAAATTGGCACCGACCCTGGCAACTCGCTTCCGCATCACCATGGAGCCGCGATATGCGGCCTCTCCGGCTTGAGTCGCTTCGCGAATCAGCGCTTTAATCGTTCCAGTGTCCTCGGTATGGCGAAGTCGGCATCGCTCCATAACTGCTCTGCATTAGCGAGGCTAGAGTATTTATTAATGATGCCGCCGCAGGCAGGGCAAATGCCTATTAGACAACCTCTATCTCCGTTTATGGGTTCATAATCGACCATGTCTTCCGCTGGCCGTTGCGGCTTCTTGCAGCGTAAACAATAGAACTCATGGGGTTTACATCTTTGCTTATGTTTAACCTTCTGAACCCGTAAAAAACTTCGTAACTCACGACCAAGAATCAACATGGGTCTTTTGTCATCATTGACTGGTAAGCCTTTTTCGACCCAGGCACGTACCGTGTTTTTATGTATGGAACACAAATTAGCGACTTCCTCCACTGTGTAGTTTCGATGAATCTTAACGATATTAGGATTGACGCGTTTGCCCATTACTGCGCACGGCTTTCTTCAATTTTCTGTTCCAACCAGCTATCAACCTCTTTCTCAATCCAACCGACAGCTCTGCCGCCCAAAGATATTGGTTTTGGGAAGCGGCCTTCGGATATGCGCGCGTAGATTGTGCTGCGAGAAAGTCCCGTGCGAGCTCGGACGGCGGGAAGCCGTAGAATTGTAGTTTGCATCGTCTATTTCCTGCCTAATAAAGCCCATGCGGGCCGACGATGTTATTCAATCAGAGAGACAGGTTTGCTTGAAATCGCCTGTACGATTTTATAAAGATAAGAAACAATAAGTTATAGATTTTTTTGAGGCGAATTCAGGCGAATCTACCATTCTCTGCGGATAATGCGTTCAATACGGCTGGCTAACATGTAACGCCATTCATTTTGTGTTGCCAGTTCTTCTGCAATATTTTGTTTGCTAAAACCATTGCGATGCTCACTCTTCCATTGCCTCGCCAGGGCGTTGGCTGCGGTTTGTAAGTCTCTGTCCCGCTCAGCAGTTGGTAAGTTAATCTTGCCAAAATCCTCAGCTTCTATCCGCCCCACATCGGCAAGGTTGAAGATCGCAGATTGTAATGGTGGATAACTATCATCGCCGGGATAGGTTCCCTGTGTTAAGCCATGTGTTGGATGATGATCCTGTAGTCTCGATTCGGCTATCTTGGCACAAATAAAGCCTGCTGCTTGAATGCCGGGCGTTTCCTTCCAGCGCTCAATTAAAGCCTCACCGGTAATAAATCGATATAGCGGCTGGAAGTTTACAATACCCTCTTCAGCAAACCAGCAGGCCATCAGGAGTGGCAGGAAGTCATGATCCCCGCCTAAGTTTTCCTGAAAATAAAATTCGGGTGGCGGATTAAGCTCATTCGCATTGGTGTATGCATTAAGACCCCCGTCCTCAGCACCCATAAATACCCACATAGCTATTTCTCCCGACGTGGCATTCAGCCGGTTTTCCAAAAGGCTAAAAGCCCTCGGGTAGGCAATAAATTGAGGTGTATCGACGGTAGTTTTCCGCGATTCATTATTCGGTGGCAGATGTTTAGGAGGGCATTCCTGAGCACGTCGTTCCATGAAGGCCAACTCCTGTTTGAGTTCTTTTAAGTGTTTTTCTTTCAAGTCCAATTCAGTAGCGCTAATGGCGCTAACTCTCTCCCAGCTCCCTATCTTCTGATTAAGTTCATCTATCCGTAAGAAATGATTCCACCAGTATTCTTGGTTTGCTTCCATATTGGGGTCATTTTGGTAATCACATAGCTGAGCCACGCTGCGACGTTGATCTGGAATGAGTTCGTCCCAGGTCATGGGGAAAAAATCAGATTGAACCCGCTGGCTCAGCTCATCGGGTAGATCAGCTAGTGAGGTTTCGAACCAGCCATCAAGCACTGTTACGAGAGAGTCAAAGGCTGTCATGCTGAACTACCTCCAGTCGGCAGCACACTAGGGGCTGCCTAAAACAATTTCTAGTATGGTCGTGTCGGTACATGTGAGCCTTCGGAACCAACTTAATGTTCAATCAGTTGTACTATATGAGCCTGTATAGGACATTACCGCACATTCACCGTATTCTAGCTAAAGATAAGCAATCTATAAGAATTTAATACAAGGAACAGCAGTACATGCACCAAACCCCCAACAACCTCGCTGCCTACTGCTGGTCAATCGCAGACCTCCTGCGGGGCGACTTTAAACAAAGCCAGTACGGTCGCATCATCCTGCCCTTTACCCTCTTGCGCCGCCTGGAATGCGTGCTCGAAGCCAGCAAAGAACAAGTGCTGGCCGAAGTCGAAAAAACCCAAACGATGAACCTGCCCGAAGAAGCTGAAGAAAAGCTCCTACTCAGGGCCACCCAAATAAACGGACAAAACCTCAGTTTCTTTAACACCTCAAAGATGGATCTCGCTAAGCTGGGCGAAACCGGCATCAAAGCCAATCTCGAAAGCTACATCCAGGGCTTCTCCAAAGACGCCCGCGAAATCTTCGAATACTTCAACTTTGCCGAGTTTATCGGTCAGCTCAACGACGCCAACCTACTGTATAAAGTGGTGCAAAAAGTTAGACAGACTGACTTAAGCCCCAAGGCCATCTCCAACCACGACATGGGCCTCACCTTTGAAGAGCTGATCCGCCGTTTTGCTGAAGGCTCCAACGAAACCGCCGGGGAACACTTTACTCCCCGCGATATCGTCCGACTCACCACCGCTCTGGTGTTTATGGAAGACGACGACGCCCTCACTAAGCCCGGCATTATTCGCACTATCTACGACCCCACCGCAGGCACCGGCGGTTTCCTCTCCTCGGGTATGGATTATGTTCACGAGCTAAACCCACAAGCGGTGATGCGCGCCTACGGCCAGGAGCTTAACCCCGAAAGCTATGCCATCTGCAAAGCCGACATGCTGATCAAAGGGCAAGAAGTCGATAACATCAAACTTGGCAACACCCTCTCTAACGATCAGCTTTACGCCAACAAGTTTGACTACATGCTGTCTAATCCACCGTTTGGTGTTGATTGGAAAAAAATCGAATCCACCATCAAAGACGAAAATACTCTTAAAGGCTTCGATGGGCGT
>JAHRWI010000050.1 GCA_019090225.1 Porticoccaceae bacterium | reverse complement strand
TATGGGAAGCGCTAACTTCATCATGCAAATGAATTCAGACATGCTAACTAATTATCCTGAGGCCGCAAAATCGTTAATCGCCAGTCGTCCAGGATGGGCAACTGGCGCATTTGCGATAGCAGTGTTTGTGGGTGTTTTCGGGGCTATTCTCCTGATACTAAAAAGAGCTACCGCATTTTACTTTTTTGTCGCATCGTTCCTTGGTGTGGTAGTGGCTAATATTCATACATTTCAAGTAAGCAACGCGATAGATATTTGGGTTGGTAGTTTGATGTCGTTATTAGTTGCGGCATTTTTAATATGGTATTCACAACTGGTAAAGCATAAGGGATGGATAAATTAGAACTTGCTTGCTCAATAAAGAAACATAACAAGGCTGCGCTTTGTTTGCGCCGCACAACTTGGTCGTTATTCATTAACTTAACCTGAGAGAACATTATGTCAATCTATCTTATTTGTATCGCAATGCTTGGCCTGTTATGCCTGGCGCTAGGATTCAATGTCGCCATAATCCGCGCCAAGTCAGGCACTTTGTATGGCGGCGAATCTAACCCTGAAAGTAAGCTTTATAAAGCTCAACGGGCCCACGGCAATACAATCGAGTACGCCCCCATCCTGGCGATCATAATATTTGCTCTGGGTCAGTCATCGCAACTACAATGGGTGCTCTGGTCTATGGTGGCTGTCACTTTTTTTCGCTATTTGCTCGTTCTAGGCATTCTGCTTCCGGCCACAATGGACAAAATAAATCCTTTGAGACTCGTGGGTTCGCTCGGTTCCTTCTTATCGGGTTTTGCTTTAGTCATAGCACTTTTTATCCAGGCAATATATGCATAACAAAGAGAGGTGTAAGGGTGTCCGTTTTATTGGGTGAAGATCATTGCTTCGCCGCCCCCTGATATAAGGGTTATGTATTTCGGAGAGTGAAGTGAAAATAACTGGTGAGTGCTTTTGCGGCGAAATCAAGTATGAAGTAAATGGGTCTTTGCGTGATGCGAGGTCATGTCACTGTTCACGTTGCCGCAAAGCATTTAGTTCTCAAGCATCAGCTTATGCTCTCGTCGAGCCTCAAGAGTTTAGTTGGTTGTTGGGGAAAACCCTCCTCACATCCTACGTTGGTTCCCACGGTTTTGGTCTTCAGTTTTGTAGTAAATGCGGCTCCACACTTTGTGGCGTTTATAATGGCACGGTTCATGGTGTCACCCTGGGTTGTGTTAATGGTGATCCAGGCATTGAGTTAGGCAGGCATATTTTTGTCGGCTCAAAAGCTAGTTGGGAATCTATCCCTGAAGGCGTGCCCCAATATCAAGAAGGTGCGCCTTAAAATGCATAACAAAGCGCGGATCAATCGCACAGCGCAAAGAACGCCCGCGTCTTATATAACGTTAGGAGGCTAGAAGAAATATGGAATTGGCACACACCGATGTCCTCGCCCTAATAGCGGAAGTGTCTGCTACTTTCGTCGGTTTCTCTTTGGCGATCGGTTTGCTCCAGGCTAATCAACCTGGCGCAAAGTTACGTAAACAAGCGATGCATTCGGTCGCAGAACTAGCGATGATTTCTTGCTCGGGAGCTCTGGTCGTTTTGGTTGTCCAAACTTTCGGGTTATCGGCAGAAACTACCTGGCGGGTGGGAAGTGGCTGCACAGCCCTGTTTTGGGGTGCCACGTTCTCGTGGGCGCTTGTCCGGTACGCTGGAGCAGGACACTCCGCGTTGAAAGATCGAAGAGTTACGTATGCCGCAGCGATGTCAGTCGTAGGGGTTGGCCTGTTTATCATGAATGTGGTGGTCCCAACCGAAACGATCGGCGCAATTTACATTGCGGGCCTTTTCCTCGCACTTGTGCTTGCCGGTTATCTCTTTTTGCTATCCACATTTCTGATTGACACAGATGAAAATGCCGCCTAAGCCGTTGCTCTAACTGAGCCTTTAACAGGACGCTCTAGCAAAACTTTGCTAGCATAGCTGCCCGAAATCCTGCCTTGGGTCTATACTGGCGACAGGACATTCCCATTCAACACTCTCATCAAATTAAGAGGACAAGTATTATGAGCAAACCACCACTGTTTACCGAAGAAGAAATTGCTAAAGCCCTGGCTGAGCTCAATGCCGACGCATTGGCACCGTGGGAAGTGAACGACGGCAAATTACTGCGCCGCTACGATTTTGGCTCTTTCAGCGATGCGTTTGGTTTTATGACTCAGTCGGCTCTTGAGTGTGAAATCCTCAGTCATCACCCGCGCTGGGTGAATGTCTGGAATGTGGTCGAAATCGGCCTGTTTACCCATGGTGCCGGGGGTATTACGCACCTGGATTTTGATCTGGCCAAGCGTATGGAGCCTCTTGCTAAAAAGCTCTTAGCTTAAAAGCTGAGCTTAAAAGCTCTCAGTTTAAAAGTATGGCCCAGGAAGTTAATACCCCAAAAAGCCCGTGAGCTCTTAGAGTTCACGGGCTTTTTGGCTATATGGTGACGGTCAATTTTATTTGGACGGGCTTTGTCTGGATGACTCTTGTTTCGACGGCCCCTATTTAGACGCACCGGGCAGTGTATCGCCCACATCAAAACAAACTTGCTTCGCGCAGGCCATCAGTTCGCCCTTTCTTGAGTGGATAGCGATGCCCATGTGCAGTTTTCGGCCCCCAGCCGGGGTGATCTGCCAACCGCTGACAATGTAGGTGTCATCGACCGGCAGCGGGCGTTTGATGCTCCCTGCGCAACTACCCAGGACCAGAATGCCTGACTCCGGATAACGGAGTTTGAGGCCGTAAACGCCAGGACAATCCAGCACCGACCAAATGTAGGCATTATCGATATTGCCCTCGCCGTCATCCAGGTTGGTTGTTGGTCGCCAGAGAGCGGCAACCAGATTTTCGCCTGGGGAGCGCTCGGCAATATTGTCCAGCGCACCGATAAATACGCGCAAGCCTTTGTCCGGGGTGCGCAGGGGGCTGCAAACGTAACAGCCTTTCACGTCAATGCTGTGCAGAAATAAAAAGTTCTCGCTAGCGCGGCGGGCGGTTGCAAAGTCTGGCGGCGTGGGTATGTCCAGTTCGAGAGTGGTGGGCCGGGCGCTACCGAGCAATTTCTCGCTCAGATACATTTCTACGCCGCCATCGTCCGTGGCTATGGGTTGCAAGGGGGTTTCTACCGGGAAGGCCGCGTTGATGCGAACTTCGGCATCGCCACCGACAAAACCAGCCAATACGCCACAGATATAACCGCCATTGACGGCTTTTACTGCACCGTTGTAAACACCATCGATAGAGACTGTTGGCAGTGGCTGTTGCTTGGTAGGGACTTGTTCACTCATAGGGGACTCTTGGCTGGTAGGGGCTTCTTGATTCGTAAAGGATGGGGCTCGGCTGTTCTAGTTTTTTTGTTTTATATAAAGCTCATCGCTGGGCAATTGTAAAGCTGACAATAGCAAAGGTATACGCTTTCGCTTACTCTTATACCGTGAGATGGAGGCGGGTCTGATTCCGGGCTAAGGTTCGAGTGCGACTTTGAGCTGCCTGGCTTCCAGTTGGCTGGCTTAAACCAGTCATGTTTGATGAGTGATTAGTGATGAGCGAAGAGAAAGACCTGGCCACAGTGGCAATGCATGAGGCTGGACATGTTGTGGTCTCGCATTATTACCAGCGTAAAGTGTTCGGTGCCAAAATCGGCGATCATGGTTCGCGCCAGGATCGCAGCGTGGTGCGCTTTGATGTGACGCCCCATGTCGGTGAAGTTCATCTGCGCCTTGATGAGCTACATCGGCTCTGGCCACTGGCGGTGCGTGAAACCCTGGTGACCACTAAAATTCGTTTTGCCGGTCCTGTCTCCCAGGCAATTTATTTAAAGAAGCCTTACCGGCAGGTGCATGGTGGTCAGGATTATCGCGATGCGCTGATTGAGCTGTTAATGTTGGAAAAGCTGCGTGTCAGTCTACCCATAGCGGCTCAATTGGCTGAGCAGCTCGACGTGACTTACAAAGACGAGCAGGTTCTCGATACGGTTGCCGAAGATATTATTGATTTGTTGGTGGGTCGCGAATACATCAACTATGTAGGCTTGATCGCCCGGGGCTTGATAGAAAAACAGGAACTCACCGGGCAGCAGATCGAAGAAATATTGCAGGATATGCCGGTTCATAATTGGAAGACCTGAGCCGATAAATTCAAAAACCTTTTATAATTTCTAAAACCCTTTATAACGAGCGGAGTAAAAAATGGCAGAACTAGATGGAAAAGTAGCGGTAATTACTGGCGGTGCCAGCGGTATCGGCGAGCGCAGTGTGCGTTTATTTGTGGAAGAGGGCGCTCGTGTCGTCATCGCCGATATGCAGGTCGAGCGTGGCCAGGCCCTGGCCAAAGAGCTGGGCGATGTTGCGGTTTTTGCCGAGGTAGAAGTCCGACAGGAAGCGCAGGTGAAAGCGGCGGTTGATCTCGCGGTATCTCAGTGGGGACGACTAGATTGCATCTTTAACAATGCCGGTTTTGGCGGTGTGCTCGGCCCGGTAGAAGATACACCTGCCGATGAATTTGATATGACCTATGACGTGCTCGTTAAAGGCGTATTTCTGGGTATGAAATACGCTGCACCTGTCATGAAAAAGCAGCAGTCCGGTAGCATCATCAATACGGGCAGCATCGCTGGCTTACAATCTGGTTATAGCCCTCATGCTTATGCGGGCGCGAAATCTGCAGTGATACACATGAGCAAATCTGTGGCTATGGAACTGGGTGAGCACAGCATCCGGGTTAACGCCATTTGTCCGGGTTTTATCGCTACGCCTCTGGCGGCTAATAGCGTCGGTAAGTCCGATGATCTGGTTGATCGGGTGAAACCCATGTTTGAAAAATCTCAGGCCATTCCCCGTGCCGGTATTCCCGATGATATCGCGCAGATGGCTTGTTGGTTGGCAGGCAATCGCTCAACCTTTGTGACAGGCCAGGCCATGGTGGTGGATGGCGGTTTGACCAATGGTTTGAAGTGGGCAGATCAGCCAAGTTTCCAGAAGGAATATCATCCAATTAAAGTTTATCGGCCTAAGTAGGCCTTATGCGTGAATTTGTAAATATTTAAGAGCTTGGTAGTCTCAAAGAATTCGTCAC